>CALDTD010000001.1 GCA_937924345.1 uncultured Flavobacteriales bacterium
ATACCAAGCTGAGAGTAAAGTACCGCTTATGATTTCTATTGATGGTGAGTGGGGGTTGGCCATGCGATTGGATAGCACAATGAAATTTCCAAAACAAATGACTTTGGGAGCAATTCAAGATTCTTCAGAACAATTAATTTACGAAATGGGAGAAGAAATTGCAGCACAATGTAAAGCTATGGGCATGCATGTAAACCTAGCCCCTGTTGCAGACGTTAATAACAACCCTAAAAATCCAATTATTAGCTACCGCTCTTTTGGAGAAAATAAATATACTGTTGCGCGTAAATCTCTAGCATATATGAAAGGAATGCAAGATAACGGTATAATGGCAAACGCCAAACACTTTCCTGGGCATGGAGATACCGATAGCGATTCTCATAAAACTTTACCCATTATAAACCATACGAAAGAACGTTTAGATTCTTTAGAACTTTACCCTTTTAAACAATTAATCGACAGTGGTTTGGGAAGTATAATGGTTGCACATCTATATATGCCCAAAATTGATCCTACTCCAAATAGAGCTTCTACCCTATCTCCAAAAATAGTTACGGATTTACTAAAAAAGGAATTACAATTTGAAGGATTAATTTTTACAGATGCTTTAAATATGAAAGGAGTTAGTAAATATTACGAACCTGGAAAAGTAGATGTTGCTGCGTTGTTAGCTGGTAATGACGTTTTATTATTTTCAGAAGATGTTCCTAAGGCTATTCTAGAAATAAAGAAAGCTATATCAAATAAAGAAATAAGTCAAAAAGAAATAGATCAACGTTGTAAAAAAATTCTTTACGCAAAATATTGGACTGGTTTAAATAAAGTTAGTCCAATTAACACTAAAACATTACTAGAGAAATTGCACACAAAAAAAGCGCAAAACACAAATAGAAAATTATTCGAAAAATCGTTGACTTTACTGCAAAATAAAAACTACATTATTCCCCTTAAAAGATTAGATACTTTAAAAATTGCCTCAATAAGTTTTGGAGCAAAAAACGCGAATGAATTTAACAAATCGATTGATAGATATTGTGAGTTTGATTCTTTTTCTTACCCCATAAAAGTACCTAAAAATACTATTGAAAAAGTTTACAAGGATTGTGAGCCCTATAATTTGTTAATGATTACGATACATGATATGAATCAGCGCCCTTATCAAAACTTTGGCATCACAACTTCATTAAACAGAATTATCGATAGCCTTTCTAGTACGCATAAAGTAATTCTAAATATTTTAGGTAATCCGTATTGTTTACAAAAATTTACTGCAGCTAAAAATGCTGAAGCAATTTTAATGAGTTATGAAGAGCATCCGCTTACAAAAGATTTAAGTGGTCAATTGTTTTTTGGTGGAATTCCCGCTTTAGGTAAACTTTCTGTAACAGCTAGCCCAGATTTCCCAATTAATACTGGAATTATTTTAGACAAGAAAGTTCGTTTTAATTATACTAACCCTTTTGCTTTAGGAATGGATGAAAATATATTAAATACAATTGATTCTATTGCGTTAACTTGCATTAAAGACTCTGTATTTCCTGGATGTCAAATATTCGCTGCGAAAGATGGGCAAGTATTTTTTCAAAAATCATTTGGGCATCATACTTATGACAAGAACAGAGCCGTAAAAAACAGTGATATTTACGATTTAGCTTCGATTACAAAAATTGCGAGTTCTACTGCTTCCTTAATGAAAATGGAATCTGAAAACTTAGTAAATGTAGATTCTACTTTAAGTAATTATTTAAGCGATATGGTAGATACTTCTGCTTACAAAAACACCAAACTAGTAGAAATGTTAACACACCAAGCAGGTTTTACACCTTGGATACCTTTCTACATTAGAACAGTTAAATACAAAAAGCCGTTACCTGAACTATATAACAAAACAAAAACTGCTGTTTATAGTGAACGTGTTGCAGAAAATCTTTATGCAGTTCCTAGTTTAAGAGATACAATCTTCAAACGCATTTTAACTAAATCAATATCAGAAAAAAAGAAATATAAATATAGTGATATTGGTTATTATTTTATTAATGAAATTATTGCCAGACAAACTCAACAACCACAAGATGAATATGTTTTAAATGCATTATATAATCCATTAGGATTAGAAACTATGCGTTATAAACCACGTGAGAAATGGGAATTAGATCGAATAGTACCTACCGAAAAAGATACTTATTTTAGACATCAATTAGTTCATGGCGATGTGCACGACCAAGGCGCTGCAATGCTTAATGGTGTTTGTGGCCATGCTGGATTATTTTCTAATGCAAATGATCTAGCTGTAATGATGCAATTATTTATGAACTATGGAACTTATGGAGGAGAGCGTTACATGAAAGAAAAAGTCATAAAAAAATATACAGCTTCTCCTTTTCTAAAAACGAATGGAAACCGAAGGGGTATTGGCTTCGATAAACCTGTAAGAGGCGGAGGAAGCGGCCCAACTTGTAGCCTTTGTGCAAGTGATGAGAGCTTTGGACATTCTGGTTTTACAGGAACATTAACTTGGGCAGACCCTAAAAAAGGATTAGTTTATGTATTTTTATCTAACAGAGTGTATCCTGATGCCTCAAATAAAAAAATAATAAAGACCAGTGTACGAACAAGAATTCAGCAATTATTATATAATGCTATAGATTCAATAGAAAAGAAAGAATCTAAAACAAACTAGCCTTTTCTTACTTCGCTACCGAATTACATTAACAACATTATTATGAAGAATATTATCATATTTTTAATCATATTTTTAACACCTCTAAGCCTATTATCTCAAACTGAAGATGAGATTCAAATAATGGAAAGAGAGGAAACTAATAAAATGTTCTTTGAACAAAACTTAGTAGATTTTAGCCACAAAATCCATAAAGTTTTCCTTGCAGGATATAAAGATTTTGAAACAATAACCTTAGAAAAGTTTAAACAAATTGATAAGAACTCAAGTTTTTATAATACATCTGTAGATTTTAAACATGGGGAGGAACATATACTTAGTAATAACGATTTAAAAAGTTTTTCTGTGACTTATAGCACAAATGACGATTATGATATTGCGACAGGATTACAAATAGAAATAACAAATAGAATTCTTTCTGTTTTACCCCGAGGTTTTAAACAGCGTAAAATATTAACCGATAATAATTCTAAAATTGAAATTAAATTTGATAAATCAACAGAAGCTAAAGCTAATTTACAACCAACAGTCGAAGTAATATTCGATTACGCAACTAACGTTATAGAAGTAATTGTTCTTGAACCTCTAAAAAAATGATACCTGTAACTCAATTAGACCTATTAAACAAAGTTAGAGAAGAAATACAAACTATTTTTAAAGGAGAAGGCTCTGGACATGATTGGTGGCATATCTATCGTGTAACAGAAACTGCTAAATCTATTGCCAAAAAAGAAAAAGCAGATCTTTTTTTAGTTGAACTTTCTGCTTTAGTACACGATTTAGGTGACCATAAATTATTTAAAGGAGAAAATGCTCAAGAGGTTTTAATTTCTAATCTATTAAAGAAATTAAATTGTGATAATTTTTTAATAAATAAAATATTAGAAATTGTAAAAACAGTCTCTTATAAAGGAGCAAATGTTAGCACTACTCCAACTTCTTTAGAAGGAAAAATTGTTCAAGATGCAGATCGATTAGATGCAATTGGTGCTATCGGAATTGCAAGAGCTTTTGCTTTTGGTGGTCACCATAACAGGTTATTGTATGACCCAACAGACAAACCTACGTTGCACAACAATTTTGAAAGTTATAAAAACGATAAAGGCCACACCATAAATCACTTTTACGAAAAACTACTATTGCTTAAAGATAAAATGCAAACCGAAAGTGGAAAGGCTTTAGCAATTGAAAGACACCTATTTATGGAGTCTTTTTTAAAGCAATTTTATTTAGAATGGGAAGGGAAAATTTAATCCAAAAAACTAGTCAAAGGACTACTTGCTTTTGCCGTTATATTTTGAGCACCTAATTTTGCTTCATAAGCCATTCTTCCACTTTCTACAGCCATTTTAAACGCTTTTGCCATTTGTATTGGATTATCTGATACTGCAATTGCAGTATTTACTAAAACAGCATCTGCTCCAAGTTCCATTGCATAAGCAGCGTGAGATGGTGCTCCTATACCAGCATCAACTACAACAGGAACATTAGATTGATCGATTATAATTTTTAGAAAATCAGAAGTTAACAAACCTTTATTACTTCCTATTGGAGAACCCAACGGCATTACTGCAGCAGTTCCAACCTCTTCTAAACGTTTACACAA
>CALDTD010000002.1 GCA_937924345.1 uncultured Flavobacteriales bacterium
AACATCACCTACCCTTATTTCAAAGATGATTTTATGAAGGGGTTTCTTCCTAAAAAAATGAGTTTAGAATTCAAAAATGGTATTTATAAAAATACAATTGGAGCTTCCCTTTTTACATCAACTTTAATCTCTAATTGTAAAGACAGTACTTTGTTAATGACCTTTGACTTAGGTAAAAAACAGTACTATACTTTATTAAATGCTGGATTAACAGACACAATGATTCAAAAAAATGGTATTCCTGATATAGTAAAACTAAATGCTGCTGATTCGGTAGCTGGTGAACTATGTCAAAAATACATGGGTGTATTTGACAAATTAAAAGATGGGTATGATGTTGAGGTTCTAGAAACTAATAATATAAACTTACCTAATAGTAATTGGTGTAATCCTTACAGAGAATTAGATGGAGTTCTTTTGGGATACGAAGTAGATCAATTTGGTTTACAAATGCGTTTTAGAGCTGAAAGTATTAAAGATACCATTGTAAATGATACCATCTTTAATGTTCCTCAAACATTTAAAAAAGTTACTTTGGAACGAATGTTGTATGAAGTAGATCAACTGTTTCAATCTTTATAATTAATTTGGAACAATATTTAAAAATTCACCGTCGTTCTATGCGACAAAATCAAAACAAATGAAAAAGAAAATGTTATCGCTATTATCCGTAATGGCAATTTTTGTAGGAAGTAGCTTTGCTCAATTTGAAGGAAAAGTTGTTTTTGGATTAGATTATGAATTACCTGAAGCTATGGAATCTCAGCGTTCTATGTTACCATCTGAAATGGATATGCTAATTAGCAAAAACAAAACAAAAGTAATCCAAAACACAATGATGGGCGCTCAAATTGTTATTTCTGATACAAAAACTAAAAATAGTACTTTATTAATGGATATGATGGGACAAAAAATGGCTATTGAAATGCCGGCACCATCTGATGAAGACGAAATAAAAGAACCAACCTACAAATACGACGATAAAACAAAAAAACTTGCGGGTTACAAATGTAAGCACGCAATTATGATTATCGAAGATGAAAATGGTGAGGAAGCTGAAATGGATGTTTATTACACAGAAGAAATACCTGCTTCTGCTAACGATAAATTAAAAGGTCTAAAAGGTTTTCCTTTAGAATACATGATTAATAGTCAGGGAATGGTAATGACAGTAACTGCAAAATCAGTTAGCAAAGAAAAGATTGCTGCTTCTGAATTTGAAATTCCTGAAGGATTTAGTAAAATGACAATGGAAGAATTTAAATCAAGTATGGGAATGTAATTCTAACTCAATAAAAACAAAAAGCGATAAATTAATTTATCGCTTTTTGTGTATCTTAATCTTAAGTAAAATTAATGTAGAACTTTATAAACTAGTTCTTTTAATAATTCCCCATCATTTGTAGAAGCATTACCTACTCCTTTAGAAGCTAAATCATATTGTCTTAGGTAACCAAAAATACGTGCAATCTTATTCATACTATAATTTCGCGCTGCCTTTTGGTATTCCTTTAATATAAAAGGGTGAACCCCTATTTTTTGAGCCAACGTTCTATCGTCAAACTGACCAGCATACTGATGATATTTTATCAACTTTGTAAAATAACCATACACAACTCCTAATGTTACCACTAAAGGATAGTTCTTAGGGTTTTGACCGAAGTGATTAGCAATTAAGTTCGCTTTTAATACATCTTTCTCTCCTAAAGCGTTATTTAACTCAAACGTGTTGTACTCCTTAGAAATACCTACATTTTTTTGAATCAACTCTTCAGTAATTTCAGTATCACCATCCATTACTACTTTTAGCTTCTCAAGTGTATTTGCTATTTTATTTAAATCATTTCCTAAGTACTCACTTAACATGTGAGCAGTTCTTGGGTTGATTGATAAATGTTCTGATTTACAAAAAGTAATAATCCAATCTGGTAACTTATAATCTTTTACCTTATCCGAATTAAATAAATAACCTTCTTTTTTTAATGCTTTGCCTAATGCTTTTCTACCGTCTAGTTTTTTGTATTTATAGTTAAGCACTAAAATAGTTGAGGGCATAATTTGCCCCAAATAATCTGCTAAATTTTCTATAGAACGCGATAGGTCTTGAGCTTCCTTTACAATTACCACTTGATGTTCGCTCATCATTGGGTAACGTTTTGCTGTATTTATGATATCTTGTATAGATGTATCTCTACCATAAACTACAGTTTGATTAAAATCACGTTCAGATTCATCCAACACATTTTTTGCGATATAATCTGAAATCTTATCTATAAAATAAGATTCTTCTCCTTGCAAAAAATATATCGGACTATACTTCTTTTGCTTTAAATTAAAAAGTATTTCTTCGTAAGTCATGGAAAACTATGTAAGATGTACAAAGTAAGGTGTACAAAGTTTAATAAAAAATAACTTCACTAAATAAACCTTAAATGCTTAACAGTTTCTCCTTTGTTCATAATTTCTTTTAAGGCATCAATACCAATTTGAATATGCTTATCAACGAAATTAGCCGTAACACTTGTATCACTCTTGTCTGTTTTCACTCCATCAGGAATCATTGGTTTATCTGAAACTAACAATAAAGCACCTGCTGGTATCTTATTTGCAAAGCCACCAGTAAATATTGCTGATGTTTCCATATCAATAGCCATTGCGCGAATCTTTCTTAAGTATTTTTTAAACTTATTATCGTGTTCCCAAACTCTTCTACTTGTAGTGTAAACTGTACCTGTCCAATAATCTAAGCCATGTTCTCTCGTAGCATGAGAAACTGCACGCTGCAAATTAAAAGCTGGTAATGCTGGTACTTCAATTGGAAAATAATTACTTGAAGCACCTTCTCCTTTTATAGCTGCAATAGGTAAAATCATATCACCTATTTCATTTTTCTTTTTTAATCCACCACATTTGCCCAAAAACAAAACTCCTTTTGGTTTTATTGCTGACAATAAATCCATAATAGTTGCTGCATTTGCTGCTCCCATTCCAAAGTTTATAATTGTAATATTATCTGCTGTGGCACTTGGCATTGCTTTTCCTTGACCTTCTATTTTAACATTGTGCTTTTTAGCAAAAATCTCAACGTAATTATTAAAGTTTGTCAATAATATTGTTTCTCCAAAGTTTTCTAATTCAACACCTGTATATCTCGGTAACCAATTATTTACAATTTCCTGTTTTGTTTTCATATCTTGAATTTATTTGATGGTAGTAGCCTATTTTACGCTAAAATAATACATATTTGCTACCTAAAAGCAGAAAAAATCTAATAATGCAAGAATTAAACTTTCCTAAATATGAATTCTCTATTAAAAGACAATTAGATAAGGTTTTAATTTTTGATGAATTTCGAAAAAAATGGATTGTTTTAACTCCTGAGGAATGGGTTCGACAACATGTACTAAT
>CALDTD010000003.1 GCA_937924345.1 uncultured Flavobacteriales bacterium
GTGACTACAACACGGGGGGGTGGCAAGGGAACCAATGAATTAATCATTCAACTCACTGATTTCGTTCGTGGTCAAGACGACAAGATGGACATTCATGACTCAAAAATGGATTTAATTTTGACCTCTTTTGTTAATTTCGTCACGGATTTTAGAAGCTGTTTCGTAGTCTTCTTGATGTAGAGCTTCGTCTAATTGAGCATTTAACTCTTCAATGCTAATTTCGTTTATGGTTTCACTTGGGTTTTCCTCAGCTTCGATACTACTTTCAGAATCACTAATTTCTCCAGTGTAATTATCGTCTTCCAAAACGATACCTGCAGTTTTTAATACAAATTCATAGGTAAATACAGGTGCATTAAAACGAACAGCTAAAGCAATGGCATCTGAAGTTCTAGAATCAATTTCAATTTCTTTACCATTTTGTTCACAATATAGTTTTGCAAAAAAGATACCTTCAACCAGATTGTAAATAACAACTTCATTGATGTGAATTTCAAATTGATCGGCAAAGTTTTTGAACAGATCGTGGGTTAATGGTCTACTTGGAGCCATTTTTTCTAGTTCAATTGCAATTGCTTGTGCCTCAAATCCTCCAATTATAATAGGAAGTCTTCGCTGCCCTTTTTCTTCTCCTAAAACCAAAGCATAAGCTCCAGATTGAGTTTGGCTGTAAGACAAGCCAACTATATTTAATTTTACTTTCTCCATTAATAAGGTATTGAATTAAGTGTAACTAAAATACTAGGACACATAATAAACACGCGTTACGAAAATAATAATATTTTGTGTGCTAGTCTCTTATTTTTCTCTCTTGTTTAAAAAAAGGGGCTAGAGTTATTAACAATTAAGCAAAAAAAATCCTCAGACTAATTAAAGAATGAGGATTCGGTTTTTATTAAAACGGTGCTATTACTGAGCAGCTTTAAATTTCTTTAATGCCTCGTTTAATTTTGGTAATACTTCAAAGGCATCACCAACGATCCCATAATCAGCGGCTTTAAAAAATGGTGCTTCACTATCAGTATTAATAACAACTATAGTTTTACTACCATTTACACCGGCTAAATGTTGAATTGCTCCAGAAATACCAGCAGCAATATATAAGTTTGGTCTAATCGCTACACCTGTTTGTCCTACGTGTTCATGGTGAGGTCTCCATCCTATGTCTGCCACAGGTCTAGAACAAGCGGTAGTTGCTCCTAGTGTTGCAGCTAAATCTTCAACCATTCCCCAGTTTTCAGGTCCTTTTAAACCTCTACCAGCAGAAACTACTAATTCAGCTTCTGGCAATGGAACTCCTTCTCCTTCAGATTTAAAATCTTTAACTGTTATTCCAGCAGATCCTAAATCATAAGAAACTTCAGAGATCTCTGCGCTTCCTCCAATTTTCTCTGGTGAGAATGAATTTGGTAATAAAGAAATAACTTTTTTATCTGAATTTAACTTTACGTTAGCGAAAGCTTTACCTGAAAAAACGTTAGTTTTAACAATAAAATCACCATCTGTTTTTGGTAACTCAATAGCTCCAGAGGCATGTCCAGCATTTAATGCGGCAGAAACTCTAGGTGCGATTGCTTTTCCAATTTGATCTTGAGAAAAAATTACAGTATCTGCTCCCGTTTCTTCAACTGCTGCAACAACTAATTTTGTTGCTTGCTGATCGTTAGCGCTACTTAAACCTTTATGAACTAGAACTTTCTTAGCTCCAAATTCTCCAAGTGCAGTTGCGTCTACATCTCCGTAAGTTACCGCAGTAACATCTCCAATTTTACTTCCATAAGAAACAGCTTCAAAGCTAGCTTTAGAAACGTTTCCATTTTTTGATTCTACAAATACTATTACTGACATATCTTAAATAACTTTTGCTTCGTTGTGTAATAATTCTACTAATTCGTCCATATTATCAGCTTCAATATATTTACAAGCTGATTTTTCTGCTGGCATTTCGTAAGAAACAATTTCAGATAAATTGCTTACTTCTGTTGCTGGAACTACTGTTAAAGGTTTCGTTCTAGCAGCCATAATTCCTCTCATGTTTGGAATACGCTGCTCAGCCATTCCTTTTGCAGCACTTAATACGAAAGGTGTGTTTACTTCAATAACTTCCGAACCTCCTGCTACCATTCTGTCTAACGTTGCAACATTACCTGCAATATCTAATTTTTCTGCTAAAGAAACGTATGGTTGATTTAAAAACTCAGCAATCATTCCTCCCAATTGAGCACCGTTGTAATTAATTGTTTCTTTACCTGTAAAAACAATATCAAATTCGTTTGCTTTTGCATATTCAGCAATTTGTTTGGCAACAAAAAAAGCATCTTTTGGCTCAGCATCAATTCTTACAGCATCATTTGCTCCAATTGCTAGTGCTTTACGTATTGTCGGATCGTCAGCAGCTGTTCCAACAGTAATAGTTGTAACTGTTCCTCCGTTTGCTTCAACTAATTCTAATGCTCTAACTAATGCATACCATTCGTCGTAAGGATTAACAATATATTGAACACCATTCTCATCGAATTTAGTGTCTCCATCTGTAAAAGCAATCTTAGATGTAGTATCTGGCGCTTTACTGATACAAACTAATAATTTCATAATTTACTTTAATTTATGTTTATAATGAGTAACCTAATGTTGGTTATTATCTATCTGGTATAAAAGTACGAATAATTGTTATGCACGCATACTATATTTAACAATATTTGTTTATTGTTGAGAACTCTGTAAGAATAATAAAAGATGTCATTTTTTGTTTTTGTGAGATTAAAAGTGTTAATCTTCAGTTTTTAAGTAGTTGTATTTTTATTTAAATATTAATATATGTTAATGTTATAAAGCTAGGACTAAACTTCTTTTCATAGTTAGTTTTTTATTTCGAATAGAAAGACTATTTTTGTTCACATTAATTCAATAAAAAAGATGAAAGAAATTCAATTCAGAGAAGCCTTAAGAGAGGGGATGAGCGAAGAGATGAGAAGGGACGAAAACGTTTTTTTAATGGGAGAAGAAGTAGCCGAATACAATGGTGCTTATAAAGTGTCTCAGGGAATGTTAGATGAGTTTGGTCCTAAAAGAGTTATCGATACACCTATTGCAGAACTTGGTTTTGCTGGTATTGCTGTTGGAGCTTCTATGAATGGTTTACGTCCAATTGTTGAATTTATGACATGGAATTTTGCGATTCTTGCTGCTGATCAAATTATAAACAGTGCTGCAAAAATGTTGCAAATGAGTGGTGGGCAATATAGTTGCCCAATTGTATTTAGAGGTGGTAACGGTACTGCAGGTCAGTTAGCTGCAACACATTCACAAAGCTTTGAGTCTTTTTATGCTCACGTTCCAGGATTGAAAGTGGTTACTCCTTCAAACCCTTATGACGCTAAAGGATTAATGAAATCGGCAATTCGTGACAACGACCCTGTATTAATTATGGAGTCTGAAAAAATGTATGGAGATAAAGGAGATGTTCCAGAAAATGAATATTTAATTCCAATTGGTAAGGCTGACGTAAAGAGAAAAGGTAGTGATGTAACTATTGTTTCTTTTGGTAAAATAATGAAAGTTGCATTAGAAACAGCTGATGTTTTGGCTAAGGAAGGTATTGAGTGCGAAGTTATTGATTTGAGAACAATTCGTCCTATTGATTATGATACAATTGTTGAGTCTGTTAAAAAGACCAATAGATGTGTTGTATTAGAAGAAAGTTGGCCAGTAGCTTCAATGTCAAGTGAGTTGGCTTATCATATTCAACGTTATGCATTTGATTATTTAGATGCCCCTGTATATCGAGTAACGCAAACTGATACTCCCTTTGCTTTTGCACAACCTTTAATTAATGAAGCATTGCCAAATGTAAAGCGTTTGATCGACGCTGTTAAGAGTACGTTATACGTTAGCTAAGAATTTTAAGAACAGATTAATACACATTATAAGTTATGCATATAGCGATTGCAGGAAATATTGGAGCAGGTAAAACAACGTTAACAAATATGTTGTCTAAACATTACGGATGGAAACCTCATTTCGAAGATGTTGAAGAGAATCCGTATTTACTTGATTTTTATGATGAAATGCAGCGTTGGTCATTTAATCTACAGGTGTATTATTTAAACAGTCGTTTTACTCAAATACAAGATATTAAACAAAGCCAAGAGACAATTATACAAGATCGTACA
>CALDTD010000004.1 GCA_937924345.1 uncultured Flavobacteriales bacterium
CAATTAAATCTGTAGTTGATAAGCCAATTAAATTTATAGGAACTGGCGAGAAAATGGAGGCAATTGATGTTTTCCACCCAGAAAGAATGGCCGACCGTATTTTAGGAATGGGAGATGTTGTTTCTTTAGTTGAACGAGCTCAAGAGCAGTTTGATGAAGAAGAAGCGAAGCGAATCCATAAAAAAATACAGAAAAATACTTTTGATTTTAACGACTTCTACAACCAGATTCAGCAAATTAAGAAAATGGGGAACATGAAGGATCTCGTTGGGATGATTCCTGGTATGCGTAAAGCAATGAAAGACGTTGAGGTTGAAGATGATGCCTTTAAGCCAATTGAAGCGATCATTAACTCTATGACACCTAAAGAAAAAGCTAACCCTAAAATAATCACAGGAAGTAGAAGACAACGAATTGCCAAATGAAGTGGTACCTCATTACAAGATGTAAACAAACTAATGAAACAGTTTGAAGATACACGTAAAATGATGAAATTAATGAGTAACAAAAAGAATATGGCAACCATGATGAAACAATTCAAGGGGATGGGTGGTAAAATGCCAATGTAAAAGCACAAAAGACTATTTAAAAGCATCTTCAACAGAAGGTGCTTTTTTTTTACACACTCATTTATCAACAATCGTCCCTTTTAACATAAAATAGCTTTCAAAAAAGGACAAAAAAGACTATTTTCGCGATAAATACTAGAACAATGTCAACAGAACTAATGGACTTAAATATCACGAAAGTTGAACAATCCAAAATAGAATCGGTAGATTGGGAAAATTTACCTTTTGGACGTGTTTTTTCTGACCACATGTTGATAATGGATTACGAAAACGGTGCTTGGAATAAGCCTACAATTCAACCTTTCGAGAACTTATCGCTTACCCCTGCTACTTCTGTATTACATTATGGTCAAACCATATTTGAAGGTATGAAAGCCTACAGAAACAAGGAAGATGAAGTTTTTCTCTTTAGACCAGAACAAAATGCTAAACGCTTTAATCAGTCTGCGGTACGTATGTGTATGCCTACAATTCCAGAGGATACATTTGTTGATTTTATTAAAGCTCTAGTGGATTTAGATCGCCAATGGATTCCTACAAAAGAAGGATATTCGATGTATATCCGCCCTTTTATGATTGCAACTGATCCCTACGTTGGAATTAGACCTTCGTCTACTTATAAATTCATGATTTTTACTTGCCCAGTTGGTTCATACTATACCGAACCTGTTAGAGTTAAAATTGAAACTGAATTTACAAGAGCTGCTCATGGAGGAACAGGCGCTGCTAAAGCTGGAGGAAACTATGCAGCATCACTTTACCCTGCTAAAATCGCTCAAGAACAAGGTTACCAGCAACTGATTTGGACTGATGCAAAAGAGCACAAGTATATCGAAGAAGCTGGAACAATGAATGTTGTTTTTCAAATTGGCAATAAAATTTTAACACCTCGTTCAAGCGACACTATTCTTGACGGAGTTACTCGAAAAAGTGTTGTAGAAATTGCTAAGGATTGGGGACTAGAAGTGGAAGAACGAAAAATCACAGTAGAAGAAATTATTATTGCAGCAAAAAACAATGAATTAGTTGATGCATTTGGTGCTGGAACAGCAGCGACAATCGCCCCAATTAAAACGATTAATTTTGAAGGTGTTGATTATGAATTACCAGCTGTAGAAAATCGTGATTTTTCAAATAAAGTACTAAGCTATTTAAACGATTACAAGCACGGTTCTACCGAAGATAAATTCAATTGGATATTAAAGTTTTAATCAACTTAAAAAACTAAAAGCCCAACTTATTTAAAAAAATAAAATAATGAAAGTCAGACACATACTCGTCATTATTTCAAGTTTATTTTTAATCACACTTATCGGCTTTTCATTTAGTATGGGAAGAAAATTTGGAATTAGTTATGGTGTTGCAAATGCTGAAGATATAAGAGCGAGTAACAAGAAAGTTGACAGCACGTTAAAAGTAGAACCTGCAAAAAAATATGTTAAAACAATTGCAGTAAAAAATAAAATCTACCCTGTAGAATTAAAAGGGTATGGAAAAGTAATTTCATCTTCGACTATAAATATTTCGTCTGAAGTTCAAGGAGTACTTACCTCTTCTATTTCATTAAAAAAAGGAACTCGCTTTAGAAAGGGACAAGTATTATTTTCGATAAACAATTCTGATATCAAGTTAGGATTACAAAGTAAAAAAAGTGCTTTTCTAACCCTACTAACTTCTATCCTACCCGATTTACAAATAGATTATCCAGATCGATTTTCCGATTGGAAAAAGTTCTTTGAGCGTATTGATGTTACAAAACCATTACCATCATTACCAGAGTTTAAATCTACAAAAGAGAAAAGTTTTATTGTATCTAGAAATATTCTTAGTCAATATTACAGCATACAAAGTGATGAAACACGATTAAAAAAATATAACATCACTGCTCCTTTTTCTGGAAGCATTATAGAATCTTACACAGATGCTGGAGCAATAGTTTCACCAGGCATGTCGGTTATTAAGATTTTAAGAAAAGGTAAGTTAGAAATTGAAATTCCTGTTTTATCAAACAACTTAGACTTAGTAAAAAAAGGAGAAACTGTGGAACTAAAAGACCAGAATGGAAAAATCACATTAGGCAAAGTCAATAGAATTGGTAATTATGTAAATCCTACAACACAAACAATACCTGTTTTTGTTAACCTGAACGATAATAATAACGACCTATACAATGGTATGTATTTAGAATCTACTATAAACTGTAACTCTACTGTTTCTGCTACTCAAATTCCTAGAACAGCAATATTTGACAAAAAAAAGATTTACATTGTTAACAAAGATGGAAAGTTAGAAAAGATTTCTATTTCTATTTCTACCTACCAAGATAAAACGGTTCTAGCTACTGGCCTGACTGATGGAACACCTATTGTTTCTGAAGCTATAGTAAATGCAAAAGACGGAATGTTGGTTACAATTTTAGATTAAAACCTAACGCATTATGAGAAATTTCATCTCTTTTTTTGTTAAGCACCCTATTTGGTCTAATGCAATTATTGTAATTACT
>CALDTD010000005.1 GCA_937924345.1 uncultured Flavobacteriales bacterium
GTAATATTAAGAGAGGAATGGATTTCTCTGGAGCGAGTGTATGGATTTTAGCATGTTCTGTAATTGTTGCTTCTATTGGGTTAAACGCAAATTCAGTAGCAGTTATTATAGGTGCCATGTTAATCTCTCCACTTATGGGACCAATTCGTGGTTTTGGGTTAGCATTAGCCACTAATGATGTAAAAACATTAATTACAGCTTTAGTTAATTTTGGAATAATGGTTGGCGTAAGTTTATTGGCATCATGGCTATACTTTTGGTTAACTCCTTTAAAAGAAATTACAAGCGAATTAGTAGCAAGGACCCAACCTCATGTACTAGATGTCTTAGTTGCTTTTTTTGGTGGTTTAGCAGGAATTATTGCAGCGGCTTCTGGCGATAGAGGTTCTGCAATGACAATTATACCAGGTGTGGCAATTGCTACGGCATTAATGCCGCCTCTATGTACAGCAGGTTTTGGTTTAGCAAATGGAAATTGGGATTTCTTTTTTGGAGCATTTTACCTGTTTTTTCTTAATTCAGTATTTATTGGCTTATCTACCATCGTTACCATTTGGGTATTAAGATTTCCTTTGGTCGAATTTGTAAATAAAAAAAGAGAGAAAAGAGTAAAGTGGATAATCTTCGGTTCATTATTGTTGATTGTAATTCCTAGTATAATTGGATTTGTTAATATAATTGATGAGTCTATTTTTAAAAGAGAAGCTAACTCTTATGTTAAAAAGTTAAGTAAGTTAAATCGAAGTGTTAATATAAATCCTAAGATTGATTATAACGATGGCAAACCAGAGATAACACTTTTGGTGCAAGGACCATATTTAAATGAGCAATCTTTAGAGCAGTGGTTATCCTTAGCTAAGGATTATAATATTGGAGATGTTGTACCCGAAATTCGCCAAAACCAAAGTATGCAGAGTTATGTAGATACAAATAGTATTCGTTTACAAACGATGTATGAAAGTAAAATGTCTGTTTTAAATTCGGTAGAAGAGGAGCGAGATTATTTAAAGAGAGAACTCATAAAGCTTCAATCATCAAAATTAAATTTACTAGAATTGGAACGTAGGTTAAAATTAGCTTACCCAGAATTGAAGAGGGTTAGTTATGGAGAGGCCTACGAAACATCCTTTAAAGGAAAAATTGATACAGTTTATCAGTTTAATGTAAAGTGGGATTTAATTACCGATACTTTGAAAAGAGAGCAAGATATTGTAAATTTAAAAAATGCTTTGAGGCTTGAGTTAGAATTAAAGCAGTTAGTTGATTCTACCAATGCGTCTCGTTTTAGAGTAATAGAATACTAAATAGATACAGATATGAGAAAAATGCTTACAACAATTGGGTTAATTTCGTCTCTAGGACTTTTTGCCCAAACTACTTCTAATGATAGTATAATGCATGATGGAGGTGTAAGAAAGTATAAATTATACGTTCCAGCTATTTATGATGGAACAGAAGAAGTACCATTACTTTTAAATTTACATGGTTTAGGAAGTAATAATGATCAACAAATTATTTACGGCGATTTTAGACCTATAGCAGATACTGCTAATTTTATTATGGTAGTTCCTCAGGGTTTACCTAATCCTTTTAATCAAGATAATCACTGGAATGCCAACTTTGGAACAGGAATAGACGATGTTGGTTTCTTGAGCGACCTTATAGATACGATTGCTGCTAACTACATGATTAATGAAGATCGAGTTTATAGTACAGGAATGAGTAATGGAGGATATATGAGTTTTTCGTTGGCAGGTCAATTAAGTAATAAAATTACAGCAGTCGCTTCTGTTACGGGTTCTATGACAGGGAATCATATTCCTGCAAGTACGGTTACCAGACCAGTTCCAATTATGCAAATTCATGGAGACAATGATCCTACAGTTGATTATAATGGTTCTACAAATGCATTAGGGAGTTCTTTATCTATCGATTCTGTTTTAAATTATTGGGTAGGTCATAATTTTTGTGATAAAACCCCCATAATAACACCTCTTCCAAATATTAACACAGCAGATGGTTGTACCGCAACTAAATATGAATACAAAAATGGAGATAGTGGTGCAGAAGTTGTACATTATAAAATTACTGATGGTGGGCACACTTGGCCAGGAGCGTTTAGTTTGCCAGGAAAAGTAACAAATCAAGATTTTGATGCATCTACTGAGATTTGGAAGTTCTTTAGCAAATATGAAAAATCTTCTTTAATCAGAACATCATTTGTGTCGGTAGAAGACTTTAAAGGATTAAATAAATGGTTAGAAATTAGAAGTGAGAACCCTTCAACTGAAACGTTAAAGCTAGCTTCATTATTAGATACAGATTACACTATTTCAATAGTAAACTTTGAAGGAAAACAAGTTTTTAATCAGTCAAATAATTTAGGAGAAGTTACAATAGATATTTCTAACTTAACGAATGGAACTTATCTAGTAAATATCAATTCTGAGGATAAAAAGGCTGTTTTAAAAATTATTAAGCAGTAAATCAATGGCTAAAAAAGGTAAAAAAAGAATAGATGTAGTTTATTCTACCAACCAAGACTTTAGTTATGATTATGGACAGGACGAAGGGCAAGAAACGTTAAGTCCAAGTGAACAAAAGTTATATGTTTCTATAGATAGAAAAAAGAGAAAAGGTAAATCTGTTACGCTTGTAGAAGGTTTTGTTGGCTTAGAGGAAGATCTAAAAGAGTTGGGGAAACTC
>CALDTD010000006.1 GCA_937924345.1 uncultured Flavobacteriales bacterium
TCTAAATAATTATGATCAGGGCAATTATAATTACATAACACTCCTGTCTCATCTCTATATTCGGAAAATGATACGGATAATGGAACATTACTTAAAGCAGCTCCAAATGCAGCTCCATTTGGCAATGTATATACAGGATTAACTCCATACATTAACAAAGCGTCTACTTTACCAGCTTCAACATCTTTAACTAATGCCTCAACTTTAGCATCATCTGCTTTTTTAATATTTAATGGATTATCTAAATCTATAGTCTTACCGTAGTTACCTAAAGCGACATTAATAGCATTAATAATTACTTGGATCTCTTTATTATTTGAACCAGCTACAACTATAGACTCACCTTTTGCAGATTTTAAATCTGCAGCAATTTTCTTAGCAACAGCCCCTATGTTCTCAGGAATAGTAACTCCAGACAAAGATTTACCTGTGATTTCTTTTAATAAAGCTGCTGCAACTAACCCCTGTTCTGAGGGTTTAATTGGAGTTCTAACATCTGCATTTGCTCCAGTTAGACTTAAAACTGAATCAAAATGATAATGCTTAGACATAAAACCATTCTCTGGTTTTCTTGTCTCAGAATAATCTACATTAAATTTTGTTGGCAACAACCAATTTGCTAGAAAATCTGCTTCAATACCAACAATTACTTTTGCCTTTGAAAAGTCGTAATCAGGAATTAGATTTTTCCCAAAAGATTCTTTATTTGCTTTTCTTAGTGCTGAATAGGAAACAGCATCATATTGTATATGATCAACATCAACTGATGAAGAATTCTGAACCATTTCTTGTCCGGTTACTTCATCGATCACAATTGTACTTTTGCTACCAAACGATGACATAAAATCGTTGATAACCGACTGCGTAGATGGACTTATAATAGTATTTGTAAGCAAGCGTATTTTACCACCTTTATCAGCAATAGCCTTTAATTGCTTTCCAACAGCAGAATCAACATCAGACCAAGTTGCTTCAACACCATTGGCATAAGCTCCTTTAAGACGATCACCGTTATACAAGTTTAACACAGAGGCTGCAACTCTTGGAGTCATACCTCCCTTAGTTAATCCAAAGCTATTGTTTCCTTTAACCCAGATTGGACGACCTTCTCTTGCTTTAACTAATACATTGGCAAAATCATTACCATCGTAGAAAGCACTAGCGTACCAATTAGCTACACCCGGTGTAATATCCTCTGGCTTATTTACGTATGGAATTGATTTAATTACAGGAGCTTCACATGAAGCTAATGTAGCTGCTGCAACACCAAAACCTAAGAACTTCAAAAAGTCTCTTCTGCCTGTTTTAAATTCAGAAGCACCTTCATCCGCTATAAACTCACCAATTGGCAAATCTTCTTTGAACTCTTTAGTACTTTTTTCAATAAACTCAGGTGATTGATGTTTTTCATCTAACCCTTTCCAGTATGTTTTGTTCATACTCATGTTTTTTGATTCTTTAGGTGAATATTAATAATGACATTTTGCACACTCCCAACCTCCAAGCTCTCTAACAGTAACTTGCTCATCTTCTCTAATCTTTCTGAATGCATCTGGACGATTCTTCAATCTATCGTGAGCTTCTTCATAATACTCACTTTTAGTTAAGTCAACACTCTTCTTGTTGTGACACTCTAAACACCAACCCATAGTCATTAACGGTTTTTCTAACTCAATAATTTTTTCATCAATTTTCGCTAATGCATTAATCTCTTTATTCGTCGAGACTCTACCTAATGTATAAGTTTTCACATCTCCATGACATTGGCGACAATCTATATTACCAGTATTTTTATTAACATGTTGCGCATGACTAAAGAAAACATGATCTGGCATATTGTGCGCTTTATTCCATACTATAGGTGTCCCTTCTATAACATCCCCATTTTCATCATAATTATAATCTCTCTCTTCCACATTAAAACCAGCAGCAGCATGAATTTTAGCAATTTCTACAGTTCCATTTTCTTTCCCTTCATAAATAGAACTATGACAATTCATACAGACATTCGTAGTTGGAAGACCCGCATGTTTTGACTTTTCAGCAGAATTATGACAGTATTTACAATCAATCTCTAACTGACCAGCGTGCAACTTGTGAGAATATTTAACCGGTTGTGATGGCATATAATCTGCAATAACATTAACCTCATAACCTCTTGCAAAACCCTCAACTCCTAATGCAACACCTATAATTATACCTAAAAACAATGCTAATTTCCAATTTCTATGAATCCATGAGTTAACTCTATCTTTTGTATTCTCGTACTCTGTAATCTCCTCTCCATTTTTGTCTGCTATTGCCGTTGCAAGCAAGTTTTTTACAGACAACGCTGCATAAGCTACAATAGCAGCAACTATTAAAATCACTAAAAGCCATAACAATGTATTTGACGAGCCTTCATCATTTGAAACGACAGCACCACCATCTCCAGGACCACCAACAACAGGCTGAGCATCGGGAATATTATCTACATAATCCAATATAGCAACCATCTCATCTTTAGTTACCGCTTGTGCTGGCATTGCAGTTTTGGAATAATCCTTAACTATTGCAGCTCTTTTTGATTTTCCACTCTCGATAAGCTCAGTTGGATTCTTAATCCATTCAAAAATTAACTCTCCTTCACCCGCTTCTTCCCACAAAGCTCGAGCTCCTTTTAACTTAGGACCTGTTGAATTTTTTAAAGCCTTGTGACATGAAGCACAATTCGCTTTAAACAGCGCCTCTCCATCTTGTGCAGAAACACCAAACGAAAACAACGCAACAATAGCCAAAATAAGACTTGAAGTTTTGATTTTATTAATACAATTCATTCTCATGATTTTTGTTTTGAAACCATTTAAGGTTTTTCCGACTACAAAAATAACACTTGACGTTTTAAACTTTTATCCTTTTGTCATA
>CALDTD010000007.1 GCA_937924345.1 uncultured Flavobacteriales bacterium
CAAAAGAGGCACTTTCAAAAATAAAAGTAGCACTATAAAATGAAGCAATTTCTATTTTTAATCTTTCTTTTGTTCGCAGTCTTAGCAACTTTTGCTAAAGATAAAGTAATTGCAATTTCTTATTTTGATAATACAACTTCAAATAGTAAGTATAACGCTTTATCAAAAGGGATAGCTGATATGCTTATTACCGATCTGTCTAAAGCAAAAGGGGTTGAAATAGTAGAGAGAGAAAAATTAGAAGAACTATTAAAAGAAATTAAACTAGGAAAGTCTAGTTATTTCGATCAAAGTACTGCTCAAAAGCTAGGTAAAGGTTTGGGAGCCTCTACAATTTTAACTGGCGCTTTTTATGTATTAAATGACGTTATAAGAATTGACGCTCGTTTAATTAATGTAGAAAATGGTAAAATAATGATTGCAGAAGAAGTTACGGGTAATACTTCAGATTTTTTTGGACTTCATAAACAACTAGTGAAGCTATTAATAGAATCATTAAATGTAAATTTCAATCCTAAAACAGAATCGACAGTAGATTATGATAATAAAATTGAACTAACTGCTGTAGTAAATTACTCCAATGCAATTTCTTATGAGGACAATGGATTAGAAGAGAATGCTACTGTAGTACTTGAAAACACTATTAAAAAATATCCTGAGTTTTTATTCGCTAAAACTAAATTAGATAAAATTAAAGAATTTATAGCAGAAAGAGAAAGGGAAAGAGCTGCACTAATGAATGTAAAATTAGCGGATTTTTGGAAAGACTTTAATCCAGGATCTGACAGTACAGCACTAAAAGCTACACCAATATTTAATTCTTTTTTAATGAATCAAGATTACACCTCTCTATTAATTTTTAATCAAAAATTAAGAAAAAAAGGAATAAAAGAAGATAGACCAGCTTATACTGGTTCTGAAGTAACAATCGGAGAGCTTATGAACTATTATGATTGTATAGCATTATATACATTAAAAAAATATGATAAATTAATAACCCCTTCAAAACTTTTCTTATCAAAATATCCTACAAGCATGTACTTTAATAGTGTTAAAATGTTTCTTAACATGGGGATTAAAGAATTAGAAAAAATAGAAGAAGGCAAAAAAGGATTATCTGAAGCACTAGAATATAACGAAAAGAAAGAATATTTAGATTTTTTAAATCAATTAGACTACTACATGTATTCAAGGTTTATACAAAAAGACATGTACAAGAAGTTTAAAAAAATATACGAGCAACAAATCATTAATTCCGATAAAGGTGCGCTGTTATTATTTGAGCCTTATGATAGATTCGATGATATTACCGAATTCTTTGATATAGCTGAAGAGAACGGCGATAAAGAACTAATGATACAGATAAAAGATTTAGCAATAGCTATTTGTGAAAACACTGATTATGAAGAGCAAGCGTATGATCTGGAAGAAGATATTGAGCGCTATGAAGAAAAGAAAGAAAGGCATTTAATCAAAAAAGCTGAGGCTCTTGAAAAACTAACGAGTGGTGATATTAATCAGGTTTCTTCTGCGATAACTTGGTTTTGGCTAATGAGAGACAAGAAAGAAGAAAATTTCATAATAGATTGGAGTGAAAAATATTTATTGATGAATGATAATAGGGAGCAAGACAAAGTATATTCTACTCGATTAAAAGCTTATGAAAACATTGTAGAAGCACTGGATAGATTAGGAGAATTTGACAAAATGAAAACCACTTTAGAACGTTATAACTCTGATGAAATTTTGTTAAAAAATAAAGATCGAGAGTATGCTACTCAAGGAAGGGAGTTTAAAAAACATTTAAGAGAGGGGCCTAAACAGTTTCAAGAGTTTGTTACAAAAATACTTAATCATGATATTAAATCGAATATATTGGCAGGTCAAGCAAAGGTATATAAAGAAAGGTATCAATACGTTGATGAAATAAATATACGAAAGGAATTATTAAATAAATATGATCTTTCAGATTCAGAAAAAGAATCTCAATATTACAACCTTTATTTTGCTTATTTTAATGTTGGAAATTTTGCTTTAGCTAGAAAGAACTTGGAATTAATAATCAATGAATTTCCAAATGGTGTGTATAGCGATGCTTCTAAATCAATTATATCAACTTTGCCCAAATAAATGAATAAAGAAGCACTTGACATTAAGTTATCAAAGGTTTGGGAAGAAAGATACAGTAATACTCTTTCTGCATATAACGAAGTCAAATCACTGTACAATACTGCAAAGGATTTAAAATACTCGAAGGGAATTTCCTATTCCCTACTCTATAAAAGTTTGTTTACTTTTTGGTTAGAAAAAGATAAAGAAGTTATAACTCCAATTTTAAAAGCAATAGAATTATTTAAAGAGTTAAATGATGAGCTAGGGCTTACTAGAGCATACAATATATTATCAAATGTTTATGACAACTATGGAGATTATAGTGCTGCAACTAGCTATTCACAGAATGCCGTAAATATTGCAAAAAAAAAGAATTATATAGAAGAGCTTGGAGATGCTTATACTTCATTAGGACAAGTTTATAATCGATTAGAAGATTATAATACTTCCGCAGAGATCCTAAAAAAAGGATTAGCAATAAGAAAAAAAATAAAAGCTGTTTACGCACAATCATCTTCATTAAATTTAATTGCCAGAACTTACACACAAGCCAAACAATTTGACAAATCTTTAGAATATTATAATAAAAGTTTAGATTTAAGAAGATCAATTAACGACCAAAACGGCCTACCCTGGAGCTACCTTGGTATAGCTAGCTTGTATCAAGAGATAGGAGAATATGAGCAATCTAAAAAATACTACAATAAAGCTCTTTCAAATAAAAATGAAAATAAACGATTAGAATTGCTTTGTAATGTAGGAATTGGCAAAATTGCACTTCAAGAAAATGAGCTAGATATAGCAAAAAATATTCTCACTAAGTCTTTGAAATTAGCAAAAGCACTAAAAATAAAATCGGTAATGTATGATTTACATTTTTCTATTGCTGATGTTTATCAAAAAGAAAATAATCCAACAAAAGAATTAGAACACTTTAAGGCTTTTTACAAACTAAAAGAGGAAATCTTAAATGCTGAAACTACAAATAAGCTAAAAAAACAACAAGTTGCATTTTCGGTAGAAAGAAGTCGAAAAGAAGCTGAAATTTACCAATTAAAAAATGTTGAATTAAAGAAGGCTTATAATATTGTACATGAAAAAAATACGGAAATAACAGATAGTATCAATTATGCTAAACGTATTCAAGATGCCTTATTTCCAACACTTTCATATTTTCATAAATCTTTTCCAAATTCGTACCTAATATACAAGCCAAAAGATATTGTAGCTGGAGACTTTTATTGGATAGACGAACGTAAAGATCAACTATTTTTTGCGGTGGCAGATTGCACTGGACATGGAGTTCCTGGGGCAATGGTAAGTGTAATCTGCAACAATGCTTTAAATAGAGCAGTTAGAGAATTTAAAATCTCTAGCCCAGCAAAGATTTTAGATAAAGTAACAGAATTAGTACGAACTACATTTGAAAAAAGCGAAGAAAAAGTTCCTGACGGAATGGATATAGCGCTTTGTGCATACAATAAATCCACAAAAGAACTAGAATATTCTGGCGCAAACAATTCGCTTTATGTTATTTCTCAAAAAAGTAATAATTTAGCAAAATATAGAGATCACAAAACATTAACTTTCGAAAATAGTTCGCTTTTTGTAATTCCAGCAACTAAACAATCTGTTGGAGGATTTGATTTTACAAAACCATTTGTTAACCATAAACTTCAACTCGAAAAAGGAGATTTTATATGTTTATTTAGCGATGGTTATGCCGATCAATTTGGTGGTGATAAGGGAAAAAAACTTAAGTATAAACCATTTAAAGAGTTATTACTTAAAACCCATCAAATCCCTCACATACAACAACAAAAAGTAATTGACACTGCCTTTGAAAACTGGAAAGGGGATTTAGAACAAATAGATGATGTTTGTGTTATGGGTATTAATATTGATTAAATGAAATTCAATACTGTTTTACTTAACCTTAGAAGTGCTAAAAACGTGGGAATGATCGCACGATCTCATCTTGCTTTTGGTGGTGATTTATTAATCTTAATTGGAGATGAAAACAAATGGAACTTTAAAGGTGGAACAAGTACATATACTCGTAAATTAATTGAGTCAGAAAAATTACTTTTTTTTAAAAACTTTAAGGAATTTAGAAAATGGAATATTAATCATTTGAATTTTAAGAACCTAGCTATAGAAGTAGCTGAAAACGCAGTAAAATCTCATCAATATAATTACCCTGAAAATTGTAATGTAATTCTTGGCAACGAAAGAACTGGAATACCTACAGAGATTATTAAAGAATGTGATTTAGCTATTACAATACCCCAAATAACCCCAATTGGAAGTTTAAATGTAGCAATTTCTGCTTCTATCCTTTTTTATGAAATTAGCCAAAGAATGAAGGCTAAAACAAGTATTGAAAACTATAAGTTTACTTAAAATTTAAATAAGGGTATTTCGCTTTTACAGCCTTAACATTAGCTTTTGTTTTTTGTAAAAATTTCTTGTGAGCTTCAGAATTAGGATTGAAGGCTTTGTGTGCTAAAGCTTTTTTTAATTTTACAACTTCTTTAGTAATCGAAACTGTTTCTAGATTAAAAAAAGTAGTTCTAAACTTATCATAAATATAATTAACAGCTTGTTGATTCGGGTGCAACAAATCGCTTTCGTAAAAACGATAATCTCTTAACTCATCCATTACAATTTCGTAAGAAGGAAAGTAAGAAACATTATTAAAAACTTCAGTCAATTCTTGCACTGCTAACTGCAAAACGGCTTTACTTCTATTGTTCTCCACTACTCCATCTTTCCAATGACGAACAGGGCTTATAGTGAAAATTACCTTCAACTGCTTATTACTTTGAAAATAAAGGTCTAGAGTTGTCTTAAAACAATTTACAACCTCATCAACAGTTAATAAACGTTTAGTAAATTGAGAATTCGGTATTTTGTGACAGTTCGCTACAATTTCTCTAGAAATATTATGAGTATAAACCCAAGCTGTTCCTAATGTAATAATTAAAGTATTAGCGTCTTTGTAAAATTCATTAGCAGACCTTATAGACTTATTTATTGCTGAAAGACATGTTTCTTTTGTTAATCCATCAAACTCACTGTGATGTGCTAAACTAACCCACCTATCGTCTATATTATATAAATCTTCTTCTATAAAAATTTTATTCTTAAGAATAGCTTCTAGACTTTGGGCAATCGAAATTGGATTAAAAAGAATTCCAAACGGATTAAGATTTATTGAAAAAGCTTCTTCACTTATTTTTTGACCAATATTTTGACTAAAACATGAACCAATTAAAGCTATTTTATCTTTATGACTAATCTTAAAATCAGAAACAGGTATTTTGACTTCGGTTCTAAATAGCATTTTAAATTAGTTTTTTGCTTCTTAAAATTAATACATCACTTTAAATAAGCCTTAATAAATAAACACGAACAAATTATCTCTTCTTCAGAAAAGTAATATATTCTTCCTTTTGTAAAACTATAAACTAAAATGCTTTTTTGCCATTTCTAGAATCTCGTCACCAATTGCTAAAGATGCAGTTGCTGCAGGAGAAGGAGCATTTAACACATGAATGCTATTTTTTCCGTATTCGATTCTAAAATCATCTCTTGTATCTCCATCATTACCCAACAATAAAGCTCGCACCCCAGAACGGCCAGGTCTTATATCGTCCATCGTAAGGGAA
Source organism: uncultured Flavobacteriales bacterium (assembly GCA_937924345.1). Classification (GTDB taxonomy): domain Bacteria; phylum Bacteroidota; class Bacteroidia; order Flavobacteriales_D; family Parvicellaceae; genus S010-51. Next base: position 5,784 of record CALDTD010000007.1, read on the forward strand.
GGTATCATCGTTTGTAATGTCTGTAGAAATAGCTTCTTAGAAAATGCTCTTCTATATTCATTAATACCAAAACTCATATTTTTAAAAAACAACTTCCAAGTACCACCATAAGACAATGCACTAGCCGTATCTTTTAAACTAAAGTCTGTTTTTCCATACCCCTCTCTTTTAAATGTGAAAACTGCATTTGGACCACATTCAATTTCCCCGTCTGTCATTCTTGTAAAATGAACACCTAAAAATGGAAAATCTGGATTTGGAACAGGGTAAATTAAGTGTTTAACTTTATGCTTTGCTTGATCGGTTAATTCATAATAATCTCCTCTAAAACCAACAACTTTCTCCTTCATTTTTACACCGTCTTTCTTTGCAAGACGATCTGCTTGTAGCCCACCACAAAAAACTAAATATTTAGCTTTGTAATCTCCTTTAGAAGTCTTTATCTCCGAATAATTTTCATGGTGTACAAAACCTTGGGCTTCTGTTCCCATTGCAACTTTACTGGCTGGCTGAATACCTTTAGCAACTTCTACCATTTTTTCGGTAGCTCCTCTATAATCAATAATACCTGTACAAGGCACATAAATACCTCCTATACTTTCTACATGTGGTTCTATTTCTTTTACTTGATCTGAATTAATTTTTTCTATTCCTTCAGTATTATTGGCTAAACCATTTGCAAAAATTTTATCTACAAAAGGTAATTCACTCTCTTTCGTGGCAACAACTACTTTTCCACATACATCATGTGCTACATTATATTCTTTAGCAAAAGCAACCAATTCGTGACGTCCTTTTACACAATTTTTTGCTTTTAAAGAACCGGGAGTATAATACAACCCTGAATGAATAACTCCAGAATTATTACCTGTTTGATGATTTGCTAATTGATCTTCTTTTTCAATTAAAATCATTTTTAGATTAGGATAGGCCTTTTGCATTTTATAAAGTGTACCAGCACCTACTATTCCTCCTCCAATAATTGCTATATCGTATTGCTCTTGATTTCCCATGATCTGTTCAAAAAATTTAGAAACAAAAATACACAATGTAAGATAGACTGAAAGCCCAATTATATTTTTTTATTAAAAACCATTGCAAAAGAAAAAACTTTAGTTACTTTTGTAGCGGGTAAGTCTTACACGACCAGCTCCTACTTAATCCCCCAGGACAGGAATGTAGCAAGGGTCGGTGGTTGAGCGGTGCGATGTAAGTAGCTTACCCATTTTTTTTGCCCTAAAGTTTCATTCTTCCAACT
>CALDTD010000008.1 GCA_937924345.1 uncultured Flavobacteriales bacterium
TAAACTATCTATATACAATGCATAAGGGTCTAAACCATCATGAGAGCCTAAATAGGTTCCTAAACTAGCATTTATTACACAAGGTTTTTCTAAAGAGTCTGCAATATGATAAATATATTCTACCGCATCAACTACAGTTCCTAACCAATTTGGAGCACCAAAATTACTTTCAACAGCAATTATTTCTGTTTTGGGTGCAACTCCTTTGTTTAGACCGTTAGCAAAACCATTTCCAGCACCAGCACCTGTTACAGTTGTGCCATGTCCAAACTGATCGTTGTTGGTACTTAGTCCTTGCATTATTTCAGAACTATCCCAATCTTGTCCATAACCATATTTAGAAGGTGTAAAATTATTTACAGCTTTTGTTTGATCCCAAAGTGCTAAAATCCGAGTTGAACTGTCCTCAGGATTTAAAAAATCGGGGTGCATCCAATCTAGTCCAGTATCTATAAAACCCATTATTACGCCCTCGCCTTCGTAACTGGTGTTTAAAGGAAACTGACCACTATGAATGGCGTTAATTCTATTATTAACACGCATGGTATCGTTAAGTGGTGTTCCTTTATAATTTCTAAAGTTTATTGCACTTAATGTAGTAGTTTCTAAAAAAGAGGTGATTTTATTAGCAGGAATATCAATAAAAATCCAGTCTTTAATTTCTCCTTTTATTTTTCCGTAATGTTTTGATAGATTTTGAACAATTTTATTTCGATTTCCTTTTACAAATAAACTGACTAAAGTTGCTTCGTTTTGGTGTTTTGATAAATACTGTTCTAACTGAAAGCATCGAAGTGGAGTAGTACTTTCTTGACTAAAACTTATTTTGTTTACAACAGTAAATAGAATCAAAAAAATGAATAGTAATCTAATCTTCATATCTAAAGATACTTAAAACCCAAATCAATCCAAAAAAAGAGTAGAATTATAATATAAATATTACAATGCTTTAAGCATGAATTTAACCTAAGTTATAATCACGTTTTAAGTTTCACTTTTCTTGTCAAAAATATTACTTTTGTATCCAAATATTGTGTAAAACAACCCAAACGATGGAAATTCCAAAAATATACGAATCAAACAAGACAGAAGCTAAATGGTATAAATACTGGATGGATAACGACTATTTTAAATCTACACCAGACGATAGAGAGTCCTATACAGTCGTTATTCCGCCACCAAATGTAACTGGAGTCTTGCACATGGGACACATGTTAAACAATACTATTCAAGATGTTTTGGTACGTAGAGCAAGAATGCTTGGAAAAAATGCTTGTTGGGTTCCTGGTACAGATCATGCTTCTATTGCTACTGAAGCTAAAGTTGTAGCGAAATTAAAAAGCGAAGGAATTAATAAAGCAGATTTATCTCGTGATGAATTTTTGCAACACGCTTGGGATTGGACAGAAAAACATGGAGGAATTATCTTAGAACAATTAAAGAAATTAGGAGCTTCTTGCGATTGGGATAGAACACGTTTTACATTAGATAGCGATTATTACGAAAGTGTAATACATGTTTTTAATGATTTATACGAAAAAGGTCTAATTTACCGTGGAGTAAGAATGGTAAACTGGGATCCTGAGGCACAGACAGCCTTGAGTGATGAAGAAGTAAATCATAAAGAGGTAAACTCAAAGTTATTTCACATTAGATATAAAATTGAAGGTACAGAAGATGAATGGCTAACTGTTGCTACTACACGTCCAGAGACTTTACTTGGAGATACTGCAATATGTGTAAACCCTAACGATGATCGTTACACGCATTTAAAAGGAAAGCAAGCTGTTGTACCTTTAGTAGATAGAACCATACCAATTATTTTTGATGAATATGTAGATCCAGAATTTGGGACAGGTTGTTTAAAAATTACTCCAGCACATGATCCTAATGATTATAACTTAGGAATTAAATTCGATTTAGAAGTTATTGATATTTTAAACGATAACGGAACAATTAGTGAAAATGGTAAACTTTATGTTGGTCAAGATCGTTTTGATGTTCGTAAGCAAATCGCAATTGATTTAGAAGAAAACGGCTATTTAGTAAAAACGGAAGATCATATTAATAAAATTGGTTTTTCTGAGCGTACAGATGCTGTTATCGAGCCAAAATTATCTTTACAATGGTTTTGTTCAACAGAAAACTTATCTAAGCCAGCTTTAGACAATGTAATGAACGATACCATTCAATTTCACCCAGAGAAGTTTAAAAACTCTTACAGAAATTGGATGGAAAACATTAAGGACTGGTGTATTTCCCGTCAGTTATGGTGGGGACATCAAATTCCTGCCTACTACTACGGTACACGTAAAGACGATTTTGTAGTTGCTAAAACATTAGAAGAAGCTATAGCAAAAGCTTCAGAAAAAACAGGTAAAACAATTAAAGCTGAAGATTTAAAACAAGACGAAGATGTATTGGACACTTGGTTTTCTTCTTGGCTATGGCCAATGTCTGTTTTTAATGGCTTTAAAGAAGGAGAGGAGAGTAATGAGTTAGATTATTATTACCCAACCAATGATTTAGTTACTGCACCAGAGATTATGTTCTTCTGGGTAGCACGTATGATTATGGCTGGTTATGAATACAAGAACGAATTACCATTTAAGAATGTTTATTTTACAGGGATTGTAAGAGATAAATTAGGCCGTAAAATGTCTAAATCGCTTGGGAATAGTCCAGATCCTATTAGTTTAATAGAAAAGTACGGTGCAGATGGTGTTCGTGTAGGAATGTTATTAAGCTCACCTGCTGGTAATGATTTACCATTTGATAGTTCGCAATGTGAACAAGGTCGTAATTTTACCAATAAGGTTTGGAATGCGTTTCGCTTGGTATCTAGTTGGGAAGTAAAAGAAATGGAACAACCAGCTTATGCAAAAGTCGCTACAGATTGGTTTGGTGCTAAGTTTAATCAAGTATTGTCAGAAATAAATGAATCTTACGATAAGTTTAGAATTTCTGAAGCATTAATGAGTACTTATAAATTAGTTTGGGATGATTTCTGTTCTTGGTATTTAGAAATGGTAAAGCCGCCTTATCAACAACCAATTGATGCGGTGACTTATGCTCGAACAAAATCATTTTTTGAAGACTTATTAAAATTAATGCATCCGTTTACTCCTTTTATTTCCGAAGAAATTTGGCATTTAATTGGTGAACGAGAAGATGCTGACTGTATAATGGTAAAAGAATGGCCAGAGGTTGAAAAAGTTGATGAAGCGTTATTAACGAATTTTAATTTTGCTTCGGATGTTATTTCAAATATTAGAACAATTCGTAAAGAAAAAAATATTGCAAATAAAATTCAATTAGACTTTAAAGCAATTGATAACGAAAAAGGCGATAAAACCTTTGATTCAGTCATTACAAAAATTGGAAATCTTTCTAGTTTTGAGTACGTTTCTGATAAGGTAGATAATGCTTTTTCCTTTTTGGTAAAAACAAACGAATACTTTGTCCCATTTAGTGAAGACATAGACATTGAAGCTGAAATAGCGAAAATTAAAGCCGATCTAGAATATGCTCAAGGTTCGTTGAGAATTGTACAAAAGAAATTGAGTAACGAACGTTTTGTAAGTGGAGCACCTGAACAAGTTGTAGCTGCTGAAAAGAAAAAAGAGGCTGACGCTTTAGCTAAAATAAAAGTACTAGAAGAAAAGTTAACTGCTTTTGTGTAAACATAAAGTGGTTCAGTTTTGTGAAGCATCTAAGACGATTTTAAGTTCTTAACCATAACTAAACTTTTTTATTCAACTATTTTACACTTTACAGTAAATGTTTCTTCTGATTTGTCATTAGAAGAGCATTTATTTGCTCTATTATTCTTTGTCGCTGTAATTTTGAACTCATCAGTGGTATTAATCTCTGGAAACTCATTATCACTTTTTTTACAAGAGCAGGTATATTCTTTTAGACAAGAGCTAAAGCAAAGTAGCATTAAAACGAAAGCAAATATTATTTTCATATAGTCTAAAGATATCTTTTTTATTATGAATACAAAAACACTCTATATCATTCGCCATGCAAAATCGGACTGGAAAGCCGGAGAAAAAGATTTTGATCGTGGATTGAATAATAGGGGAGAGCGTCAATCACTAGAGTTAGGAGCTTACTTTTCTAAAAATAATATAATTCCAGATTTAATTATTTCTAGTGCTGCTCGAAGAACTGTATTAACTAGTTTAAATATTGCAGACCGAGTTGGTTATCCGTTTACTAAAATTCAAAAAGAACAATCTATATACGAAGCGCATTACGAACAATACTTGCCAGTTATTTGGGGAGTAGATAATAATGTAAATTCAGTTTTTATTTTAGGTCATAACCCTGGAGTTTCTAATTTAGTGTATGCACTAACAGGAGAATATGTAGAATTTAAAACAAGTTGTGTTGCTAAAATATCTTTTAAATTTGAAAAGTGGGAAGAAGTTCAATCAAGTACAGGGAAATTGGAGCAGTTTATTACTCCAAGTATTTTTTAATTTATTTTTTTAGAGCTTTAATATCACGAATTAACTAAAATGCAAAAACGATAAGATGTATAGTTAATTTTCTTTAAAAGTTTAATCAAAAACTTAATAGTTAATAAGTTATGAAAAAAGACGATTTAAATTATTTCTTTAAGTTTTGAATTTCTTCTCTAAGTAACTCATTACTTTTTTTCAATTCTTCAATTTGTTCTTGTTGCTCTTGTATCGATTTTGTTAGGACAGGTATAAGTAATTCATACCTAACTCCTAGTGGGTTTTCAGGGTTTTTGTCTACAACAACAGCTTCAGGAATAACATTTAGTAAATCTTGAGCTAAAAAACC
>CALDTD010000009.1 GCA_937924345.1 uncultured Flavobacteriales bacterium
GTCCAGAGGTTTCTCCTCCTCTTAAACCGATTGCAGTACTATAATTTGGAGTACCTATAGCTAAATCTGTAGAGTTGCTTAATTGAGCCGTAGAAAAGAATGAGATTCCGAAAGTTAGAATTGATAATAGTATAGTTTTCTTCATAATATTTATATTTATATTTATATTTAAACTTAAGTGTACCAACATTGATCCAAAAAAGTAAACTCATAAAAAACAATGACTTACAATTTACCTCCCCATAAAAAACGTGTAATAACTCTACAAATTGACCTAATTAAGAAACAAAATCGATAACTTTTTCTACGACTTCAGTATTCCATAACATTCGGTAGTGACCGATTCGTTGCATCTTATGCAACTTTATTTCTGGATGCTCCAACATTATCTCATTTGAATTAGAAAACGGTAAGACTTTATCAAATTCATCATGAATAATCATTAATTTATTTATACTTGCTTGTTTTAACTTGTTAGATATGGTATAATTCTCTATAGGTTCTTTTAGTATTTTATCCTCAGCAAAACCAAGCATTTTTGAATAGGCATTACTCCCCATTTTTACAAAATCTTGAAACTCATTAAAAATATTTAAAATCTTATTTGGAGTTGTTAAGAATACTACCCTATTTGCTCGATAATTTGTATTTGCAAGTGACATTGCTACAACACCAGACCCAAAAGAATGAGAAATAACATCAAAAGAATCTATTGGATTTAAAAAATCGAGTACACTTTTAAATGCCTCTGCACTTTCTACCAAATTTGTGCGCTTTTCTAAATGATAGCCATGTGCTGGAAGCCCAAAGCCAATTATCCTAAATTTATTCGTTTTAATTAAAGCTTTAGCAAATAGAGTAAGACTACCAATATTTGAATCCCACCCATGAACTAGAAAAACAAGTTTACCACTAGGATTTCCTAACTCGTAACAATTTAAGTTTTTGTGATTCTCGAATGGAACTTCAAATCTATTAAAAAGTGTAAAAAACTCAAGTTCTTTTGCCTTTATCCGCTTATTTCTAACTTTACTAAACACTTTAACACCTGAGCTTGCTGCAAATCTAGGAGTTAACTTTGAAGTTAATTTAAAAAAGAGTCTTATCAATTTTAATTGAATACTCATTAGTTATTTTTTTGATTATAATATTCTTTAGCAGCTATATAAATAGTTTTATAAATTTCTGCGAATACATCTCCCTGTTTATTTACATATTGTACTGTTAAATCTATATCTACTTTACCTTTAGTAAGAATTGTTGTTTTTACAAAATCTACCAACTCATCAGTTATTATAAACTTTGCATAAACTGTTTTCTTAATTGGTTTTTTAAATTTTATAGTAGCTGCTTTATCCCAAACTATATATTCTTTTCCTAAAATTTTCATTATTTGCAACATATAGATCGGATCAACCGAAGAATAAATACTACCTCCAAAAACAGTACCCACTATATTTCTAGTTCTAAAACTTAAAGGCAACTTTACATGAACTTCTTTCCAGTCGCTTGATATAAATGTTGTATAAGAACCTGTTCCTCTAATTGTTGGATAACGATTAAAAAGAAAGCGATTCAACCTAGTTTTTACACTTTCTTTTTTATCAGTTTTAAAGTGTTTCATAAATTATGATTACTTCTTTATTATGCTAAAAAACATGATTAATAAATAGACTGTATTAATATTAGCCTAAATTAAATTTCAAAAACTTCCTTAGCTTACCTTAAATAATAGTGTGCAGGTTTCCTATTTAAAAAAATTATCTAATAAACTTTAATACCTCTTTAGTTCCATTAGTATGATTTACAACTAGCTGGTAAACTCCATTCGCAAAAGCGTTCACATCTATTTTATTAGTATTTCCAGTAAAAACAATTTTACCTTCAATTCCATAAATAATAATTTCATCACCATTAGTTAGTCCATCAACAGTTAGTATATCTTTAACTGGATTAGGGTAAATTACTATGTCATTAGATTTGGTAAAGTTTACAAGCTTTATATCACTGTAAGAAAATTCTCCATTAAAATCTGTTTGTTTTAAACGATAATAAGAAAGGCCTTCTAATGGGGTTCTATCGATTGTTTGATATGTAATTGTTTGATTACTATTCCCAGCACCCTCAATTTTATCAATATTATAGAATTCAATACCATTGGCACTTCTTTCTATTGTAAAATAATCATTATCTATCTCAGAGGCGGTCTCCCAATTTAAATCAACTTGATTACCATTCTGTGTTGCTGTGAAAGAAACTAATTCTATAGGCAATGGATTGTTTGCAGTTGTTGAAGCTAAGGTAAAAGGACTAAAAGAAGTTACAGGCCCAGAAGTTTGAACAGTACCATCACTAACTGTTCCTGTAAAGCCTCCGTTTCCATGATCTCTCCAAATTGATCCATCCCATCTTGCGACAGACAATTCAGATTGATTATCGACTCCACTACAACTAGCAGGTCCATAAGAATCATAACTTAAAGTTACATTTACAGCGTTAGTTGTATTTAATCGGTCTAAAATCCAGTACTCACAATTAGAAATATGATCTAATGTGGCCTCTTTAGAACCTTGGTTATATCCACTCAAATGAGGATCTGTAGCAAAAAACTCTGCTTTAAACTGTGCTGAACCACTAGATGGATTAGAAATTCCAATTGGTCTGTATACACCAACTTTACCAACAGGGAAAGTAAACACATCATTTCCTGTTTTTAATAACGGACCATCCACGTAAGAATCATC
>CALDTD010000010.1 GCA_937924345.1 uncultured Flavobacteriales bacterium
ATTAAAAACTATTTAGATGAAAAAATATAGAATATTAGTTAATTACTATACTGGCAACTCTTTTGGCTCTCATGACACAGAAGATTATTTAGATTTGTCTTGGAATAACCTAGATGTTGCTAAAGAAAATCTTAAAGCGATAAAAGATCATTATAAAATGTATAATGAGATTGAAGGATCTTCTTGGAAAGCTAAAAAATCAAGAGAAGAGATTTTAGAAGATTACAAAAACAATTGGTGGTTTCCAGAAAATGATGATAGTTTTTCTACACATAATTTAATGAAGTTAAAAACTGACGAAGGAAAGACTGTGCAACAGTGGAACTTTTGGTGTGGATATTTTGAAGGTCTTTACGGAGCCGAAATAGTGTCTGAAGATAATGATATGAAATTTGAACTATGAAAAAATACAAATTAATTAAAAAGTACCCATCGTTACCAAAAACTTCAAAGGAAGGAATGATTGTAGAATATTACGATGTAATAGAGGGATATTCTGACCATAATTTAGGTGCTTATTCGACTGTAGAATTGGATAAAGAAGAAGTGGAAGATAATCCTGAATATTGGGAAGAGATTATATTACCAAAATACAAAATAATCAGTTTTACTGACGGAAGTAATGTCTATTTTAAACAAGAAAATGGATTTTTTACAATAAATACTAGACATTGTTATAGTTGTGAAGCTCTATTAAACAGAGACAATGTTAAAATACATAAAGTTGTAAGGATTTCAGATGGCGAAATATTTTGTTTAGGAGATAAAGTCAGACATCAAAATTTATTAATTCCTGCGGCTGAAATTGACAAGTTTTATATTAACAAAGACAACGAGTGTTTGATACACTCTAAAAACGCTGAATTTAGTGAAGTAATAGATAGAGTAGAGTTAAACAATCCTTTATTTAGTACTGTTGATGGCAAAGACATCTACAAGTTTGATAAATTTTATGTTGTCGGTAAGTTTTTTAATATACAAGAAACTCACGGAGGGCATTTTCAAAATGACAAATGGGAAAAATTTAGATTTGCTACAAGAGAAAAAGCCCAAGAGTATGCTATAAACAATAAACCTTGTTTGTCTATGATGGATTTTCAAAAAGCTTTCTTGGCCATAGGATATTGTAATGCAGATCAAGGAGACAGAATTTGTGATTTAGCACACGAACTTAAAAATATAGTAAAAGAAAAACTATGAAAACACATACTAAAGGAAACGTAGTAGTTGAGGACATCAAAATAGGAGATGTGCACTATGAATACGGTTACGGTCAAGAGCTTGTAGTTACTGTAAAGACATTGCCAGTAAAAGAAGAACGAGATGACGATAATTATTGGACTTGGACAAGTGAAACAAAAGAAGGCAAAGAAGTAGAATATGGGGTTTCAGATAAATATTCTCACTATGGGCCAAATATTTACACATATCCTGCTTATAGACCATTAGACTCGTGGAGTCCAGAAGATTTTAAAAAAGCATTTTAGTATGAAACAGTCACACAAAGAAATATTAAGTAAAATAGAATCTTACTTATCGCAGCCAGGAGCCGAACATTTAAGATTTTGGCAAGCATTATACAATATGCATATTGTTGTTCCAGAAGATGCGGAATGGACAAAAGAAAGTATTGGTATTGATATTAAAGACGACCATAATATTTCAGATGCATCGTTAATCGCAAGAATAGAAAAAGGACTGCCAAACCTTAAAGTAAATGCTAAAATAACAGTTTTAGTTAATTATGAAGAATGGCAAGACTCTGGCCACGCTTTATTAGACGACTACAAAGTTAAAAGAGCCAAAGTAGTTGAGGTAAATGAATTGACAGAAGTAAATGATATGTTTAGTAATATCACTAAAATAAAAGTTATATCTTAATGTTTAAATTATTAGTTTGTGGTTCCAGAGAAATACGAGACAAAGAGTTTGTATTTAAAACTTTAGATTTTCTTTTATCAAAAAAGAATTTATCTGAAGTAATTTTAATTCACGGAGCTCAAAGATCATTTGATAAGCATTTAGAAATATACTACGGAGCAGATTATTTGGCAGATTTATGGGGTAAGGAAAGAGGGGTTCAAATTAAAGAGTTTCCTGCCCCTTGGGAAGGGTTGCCTGACACCCCAAAAAAGTATCTCAAGAAAGGGCCTTATGGAACATATTGGCCAGGTGCAGGAATGTATAGAAATAGACAAATGTTAGATGAAAACCCTGATGCCTGTGTTGGATTTTTAGGTAATAGGGCTAAAAACTCTGGTACTAAAAATATGTTAAAACTTTGTGAAGATAAGGGAATAATAACTAAAAAATACTATATTTGATGAATATATGCTTGTAACATTAAACACAGACGGTTCTCTTGATTGGGGAGCAAAAGAAGGCAGTCCAGGAAAAGCAGGTTATGCTTATTGGATTTCATCAGACATAGGTAAATTTAAAAAGTACGGTAGATTGCCCGATTGTATAAATTCAATGGGGCCAGAATTAGCTGCAATAGCTAAAGGACTTTACTTTATAAGAAACCATTCTGAATTAAGTAAGGCAACAAAAATTATTGTCAACACAGATTGCGAGCCTGGAATAAATTGGATAAAAAATATCAATGATTACAAGTACCAAAAAAGACATAAAAAGCACAGAGGGACGTTACATAACATAGCCAGACATCATATACTAGAGATGGCCAGAAAAGGTTATAGAGGGTTGCCAGAAGTAGAATTAGAATACAGGCACGTTAAGGCACATACCAACGAGCTATCGGAAGCAAGAAAATATGTGAACGATTGGTTAGATAAAAAAGCAAAACAAGGAAGATTTTTAAAATTAGAAAAATAATGGAGACAAGAGTTAACAAAGATACAGTAACCCACATTCAAATATTTGATTACTACGAAACTGATTATATTTGGCGTGAAGAAAAACTAATTAAATTTCTTTGGATTTT
>CALDTD010000011.1 GCA_937924345.1 uncultured Flavobacteriales bacterium
CCTTCTTTATTATTTATGTATACCCCTTATTCTGAAGCACTATTTTTTTGCGCTGCTTCGCTTTACCTCTATGGAAATTACAAATCTAATATACCAATAAAGATTATTGCTTTACTACTATCATCTTTCGCTAGACCTACAATATTTTTCTTTCTGCCAGCAGTTATATTTTCTGAGTTTACAGCCAAAGAAAGCGTTTCAAATAAAGTGAAAAATATTATTTTACTCAGTTCTATAATTTTTATTGGAACATTTATTTCCTTTTGGATTGTAGGACTTAATAGTGACAACCTTTTCGCATATTCAGATTCTCAAATAAACAACTGGAGCCATAATTTTAGTATTCCAAAGTTCCCTTTAACAACCTGGCGCGGATACCGCATATTATGGTTAGATTTTATAGGATTATGGGTATCTATTTGCGCTGTTATTGGTTCAGTTTATTACTTTTTTCTGTTCTTAAAATCAAAACTTAATGTTCCAAAAAACTTACTCCTTAGCCTTTCTTATATATCTATGATTTTGATTTACGTGCTTTTCTTTCATCCAAAGGAAGAGTCTACAGGATTAACAACAATTTTAAGTCATCATCGTTATGTATTGTGCTCTCCATTCCTATTTTATATTTTCTATTACTATTCAAATAATCTAATAGCAAACTTTAAACTCGTAATAGGAATTGGAGCCCTGATAAGTCTTTTTATTATTGGAATACCCTTCACTACCGTAAATGGTTTAGATTATTTAGCAACATTAGCTTTTGGAGGGATAGTATTAGTCTATTGTATTAGTCTAATTATACCATTAGTAACAACCAAAAAATATTTAATTCTTGGTATTTATATTATAAACTGTGGGCTACAAATTTACTTATTTCAATCTTTTCTAAAAGGAAACTGGATAGGTTAAACCTTAAAAGTGGCAATAAAATAGTACTCTTTATTGGTCTCAAACAAGTTGATAAACTGCTCTATTGTTAGACTAGATTTATCGGCCACAAAACCTCTTAAACTAAAGACACTATAATCGTTTTCGTTTAAAAATTCCCACATTTCTTCTGGAGTAGTACCATAATAGTCTGAAGCACCCAAACCATGTTCAAAAATGACTACAGGATGCCATTTCTTTAGCACATTTACAGCACCTTTTAGCACACCCATCTCTCCACCTTCAACATCTATCTTTATAAGATTAACACGTTCAGCCTTTCTAAGCTGATTATCCATTGTGTCTAGCTTAACATCAATCTCTTGTATTTTTTCCTTTTTAGGATAAGATCGTTGTTTTATACCACTATAAGCAGGATTAGACTTAACATAATTGAATTTAGACTCTCCCTTAGCATCACTTAAAGCAATGTTAACAACGGCTGCTTTATCACCATGAGATTTTACGAGACCTTTGTACAAATCTGGTATTGGCTCAAATGCATAGTGAGTACCTTTCGGGGCTAATTTAAGGGCATAATCTAACAGCTCTCCTTTATGGCAACCAACATCTATAAAAGAAGAGTTTTCTTCCAAAACAATTTCCATAATTTTTAATGTTAACGCGTCATACTTTTGATTGCGTGTAACATTAATAGGAAGTCTCTTTAGGATATTTTTTAACCTTTCTTTCATTTGTAAGCGGCGTAAAAGTAAGGTTATATCAGTTATAAAACAAATAGCAAAACTAAGGTTATAAAAATCAACGCCTATGCTGTTTGTTAGACTAAACTTTCGACCGTATATTTGTTACGTACATTATGAAAATAACTAAACATATAGAAAATAGTGATAAAACATTATTTTCTTTTGAAATTATACCACCACTTAAAGGAAGAGGAATAGAGTCTTTATATGAAGGTATAGACCCCTTGATGGAGTTTAACCCACCATTTATAAATGTTACCTATCATAGAGAGGAATACTCTTATAAAGATATGGGAAATGGCTTATTAAAGAAGATATCTATAAAAAAACGACCAGGTACTGTAGGAATTTGTGCTGCCATAATGCATAAATATAAAATTGAAGCAGTTCCCCATTTAATTTGTGGTGGATTTAATGTTGAAGAAACAGAGAACGCTTTAATAGATTTACAGTTTTTAGGTGTTGATAATATTTTAGCTTTACGTGGTGACCCAATAAAAACAGAAGCTTCTTTTCATCCTGAAAAAGGTGGCCACAGATACGCAGTCGAATTAATAGAGCAGATTAACAACCTAAATAAAGGACAATATTTAGATGGTTTAAATAAAAATATCCCTACTAACTTTTGCGTGGGCGCCGCTGGATATCCAGAAAAGCACTTTGAAGCAATGAATCCTACTTCTGATCTAAAGCATCTAAAAGAAAAGGTAGATGCTGGTGCAGAATTTATAGTCACACAATTATTTTTTGACAATCAAAAATACTTTGATTTTGTAGATAAATGTAGAGCGATTGGTATTACTGTTCCAATTATACCAGGGTTAAAACCAATAACCAATATGCGACACATTTCCTTTTTACCAAAGTTTTTTAATGTTGATTTACCTGTTGACTTAGCTAATGAACTTGAGAAATGTAAAACAAACGTAGCAGTAAATCAGGTAGGGATTGAATGGGGAATAATGCAAGCTAAAGAGCTTATTAAAAAAAATGCTCCTGTATTACACTTTTACACTATGGGTAAAAGTGAAGCGGTAAAAAAGATAGCAAAAGAAGTCTTTTAGTAACGAATTAAAAGACTTCTTTTAGTAACGAATTAAAAAATTATGTTTGAACATTGGTTTACGGGTTCGATAAAAAAACTAGATTTGAATATGACTAAAGTAATTTCGTTCATTAGTAGAAAAGGTGGCTCTGGTAAAACAACCAATGCTATAAACCTTGCTACTTCATTAAATAAAATTGGTTATTCTGTACTTTTAGTAGAAACTGATACAAATTACACACTAATATCCTCAAGAAAGTTAGAGCTATTTAAACGGAAAGAAAAAGAAGACATTTACTTTCCAATTATGGCTTCTGAAGATCATAGAATTGGAGAAGAAATTAACCAATTAAAAGAACAAAACAAATTTGATGTTATAATTGTTGACAGCGCTGGTAAAACAACAGATAAAGGAATAAGAGAACTTTGTTTAGAAAGTAATATGGTAATTATTACAACTAGTCTTACACAAAATGATTTATTAGTAACCTACCAAACGGTAAAAGACTTGTTGCCCGCAAAAGAGTTAAACAAAGACTTAAAACTTTGTATTTTACCAAACCGTATTCATTCCCATACAAGAATGAAAACAGTAAAAGAAGTACTCAAAAACCTAGAGGCAGACGTTATAGACACTTATGTACCTCAGCGAAAAGTATATACATCGCCAAGTACAATAAAAGCTGAAAAACGCTATCTACCTGTTGCTAACCAAATTGTGAAAAAATTAAAATAATGGCTAGAAAAAATAACACATTAAACGATTTATCAGATTTTCTAAATCAAAACCCTAACGAGATTACGAATAAAAAGGTAACATCTAAGGATGACTTTATTTCTCGTTCGCCTAATGCAATTGTGGATGTTCCAAAATCGAGACAAGATAAAACTTCGATTAGTAATCGAGGTATAGAATCTATAGCTAAAATAATACACGACAAAGCAAAAAAAGAGAATAAAAGCTTTACTGAAGTATGGTTACAGGTTTTAGAAGAAGGGGCAAAACTTGACCCATTATTAAAAAACAGCAATGCATTTAGAACTATGCGTACTATCCATAAAACATCAGTAAATGTAGTTTTAGAAGGTATAACTCAGTTAATTAAAAGAAAGTAATGTCTATTCGCCTATTTTTTCTCTTTTTAACGCTAACTTCCATTGTTTCTGCACAAAAAGGTTCAAAAGAGAAGATTTATAGTTCTTTTTCTATCGTTAACGACGGTTTAGAAGATACTAGAGAAAAACTATCAGAACAACTGAATAAACAATACTTTTATCTAATAAAATCCAAAGGTAAAGACACTTCAATTGTTAATCTGGCAGATTCTATTCGAAGTCGATCTAATCAACTCGTAAAGTATATTAATAATATTAAATTATTATTAATTATTAAAACAGAAAAACTAGATAAAAATGCTGTTACAAACGGCGATACAATTATAAAACTAGAAAATTTAACTCAATTTGATGACTATTTTACCCCAGCAGAAGTATTATTAGGTGAGGATGAGTGGAATCCAATTAAAGGAAAATATACAGCTGTTGAACTAAAACAAAAAATTTCAAACTATATTACTTATATGGATCAAAAAAATGCTCCAAACAGTTCATATATTAGTTTAAAAACTAGACATTACCAACCTTGGGGGT
>CALDTD010000012.1 GCA_937924345.1 uncultured Flavobacteriales bacterium
TTTTATGCCAATTCAACTTTCATGTGGGATGCCTTATAGTGGAACTTCTGCAGGTTCTTCTAATACTATTTCAGATTATGATTGTTCAACTTTTGAGAATATTGGTCCAGATGTTATACATACAATTGTAGCTCCTACAAATGGAGAGTTGACAGTTAATTTTACTCGCCCTAGTGGAATGGATATGGAAGTTGCTATACTTTCTGCTTGTGATGGAACAACTTGTTTGGATAAAACAGTGTTTGCAACTGGAACAACAATTTCAGCAAGTATTCCAGATGCTGTAGTTGGAGAAACGTATTACATTGTCGTAGATGGTGATACACCAAGTGATTTTGGAGCTTATACTGTTGAGGTGGTTTGCCCACAAGGAAGTTGTTCTAGTCCAATTGTTCTTGATTGTGGGGTAGAGTACGAAGGAACAACTGAGGATGGAGAAAGTAATTATAGCACTTATGCTTGTAATGGAAATCAATATGATAATAAAGAAAAGGTACATGAAATTACTTTAGGGGATACTTCAGATTTAACAATTACCTTATCTGATTTGGGAAATATAAATTTAGATGTTCTATTGTTCTCTGCATGCGACGTAGATTCTTGTTTAGCTCAAGGTGATAATGATTTAACTGCAACTTTACTTCCAGCAGGGACATATTATATTATAGTGGATGGAGTAGGATCTGCTGGTTCGGAAGAAGGTGATTATACAATTGAAGTGAATTGTACATTGTCTGGTGTCAATCCAATTGGTTCTTGTACGAACCCTGTAGAAATGGTCTGTGGACAATCTTACTCGGGTACAACAGCAGGACAGACAAATAAAATTTCAGACTATGACTGTTCTAATTTCGATAATATTGGGCCAGATGTAATTCATGTATTTACAGCGCCTACAAATGGAGAGTTAGAAGCTACTTTAACAAGACCTAGTGGTCAAGATATGGAGGTATCAATTTTATCGGCCTGTGATGGAGACTCTTGCTTAGATAAAACTGTTTTTGCAATTGGGGCAAGCATCTCTGCCAGCATTGATGATGCCATTGCTGGGCAAACTTATTACATTGTTGTAGATGGAGATGAGCCAGGAGATTTTGGAGCGTATGATTTAGCGGTTACATTAACCTATGAGCAAACAATAACAGAAAGTATTTGTCAAGGTGAGTCGTATCAATTTGGTTCTCAAAATTTAACTTCTACAGGTGATTATTCTGAAAGTTTTACAACTGCTGAAGGTTGCGATAGTCTAGTTAATTTAGAATTAACAGTAAATGCCACACCACTAATTACAATTTCTATAGACGGTCAAGACTTAAGTTCATCTCCTGGAAGTGCACACCAATGGTTTTTAAATGGAGATACAATTCAGGGAGCAATTTTTCAAAATTATACACCAACTGTCAATGGAAATTATACTGTAAACACCGTAGCTTTTAATGGGTGTGAAGGTACTGGGACTTATGCGTTAAATAATGTTTCAGTTTTAGAAAATGAAAACCTATTAATTAGTGTATTTCCAAATCCAAGTAAAGGATTGTTTAATATTGAAGCATCGGAAAATATAAAATTTGAAGTTTATAATTTATTAGGATCAAGATTATTAAGTGAAGAAATTTTTACGACGAAGCAACAGATAGATTTAAAGGAGCAAGAAAGCGGAGTTTATATTTTAAAGATTACTACTGAAAACGGAAATCAATTGATTAGACGATTAGTGAAGAAGTAAATTAGTTGATAAATGATAGAAAATGAGGCTCTTATATGTAAGAAATGTAAAACTGAAGTTAATGGACACTTCTGTTCTGAGTGTGGTACGAATATTCATCCTCAAAGGGTCGATGGGACTTATGTTTATGGAGAAATAACACAGGTTTTAAATTTGGATAAAGGTATTTTATTAACCTTAAAAGAATTGCTCATCAACCCTGGCCTTGCAATAAATGAATTTCTAACTACTGATAGAAATAGATTAGTGAAGCCTATTTTGTTTTTACTGTTCTGTTCTTTATTTTATCAAGTGTTTTGTATCGACGAAAAAGAGTTGATATATTCTAGCAAAACTTATTTATATACTTGGACAAAACAAAATTATGGATATTCAAGTGTATTATTAGGAATATTTATTTCTCTTTTCGTCAAATTATTTTTTTATAAATATGATTATAATATTTATGAAATAATAATTCTTATTTGCTATATAACTGGCATAGGCTCTTTAATAACTTCATTTTTAGCTATTATTTCAATCGAAGGTAAAGAGCATTATTTTAATTTTGCATCCGCTATAATTACTTTAATATATTATTCTTGGGGGATCTCTCAATTTTTTGATAATAGAAAAGTGTTAAATTATTTTCTTTCATTGTTTGCTTATATGGCAGGAAAAGTTACTTATGTGATAATAGTCATAATGTTAGATAAGCTACTTTACAATTTTATATTAAAATAACTGATTATCCGTAAAGTTACCTAATACATTTTAGCTACAGCCAAAACAAGTCTATTAAATAATTTTTCACCAAAATATCTTCTATTTAGTTTGTAACAAAATTCGTCTAAGTATTGTTGTAGATACTTCCCTTTAATTT
>CALDTD010000013.1 GCA_937924345.1 uncultured Flavobacteriales bacterium
AGTAGGAGAAAAAGATATTTATACAATAGATTTAAAGTCTCAACCGGAAGCAGAAGTAGCAATTTTAAAAGGATATATTTTGCCAGATGCTGATGGAAAAATTCCAGATGGTATAGTTATTTGGGTAACAGATAAAACAGAACAAACAGACCCAGTAGAATACAAACCAAACAAAAGGAATGGTGCTTATGTGTTTAATTTAAAGCCATGTCATGAATACTATGTAGAGTATACAAGAGACGAGGAAACATTTTATGAAACAGATATGAAGGTTCCTTGTGGAGCTGGGTATCAAGAAATTAATAAGGTTATTTCTTTAGATGGAGTTCCGTTGGATGAAAATAGTGGAGAAACACAAGTTGTTCAAAATAACGAAAACACAAATCAGACAGGTAACGATACTGATAATTCAAATAATAATACTAACAATACTGAGAATACAGCTACTATAAAAGTAAACAAAGTACAGTTTCAAAAATTCTATGGTTATAATCAAAAAGGTATAGCGAAAGAAGAACAACGATTTAAAGATTTTGTTGCAGGGGTTAACGAAATTATTAAGTTAAGAGGTTATGCAGATGTAGAAGTAGAAGGAAGTGCATCAACTGTACCTACAAGAACGTTTAGAAGTAATACTATTTTATCAAAGAAGAGAAGCGAAGACGCAAAGGCAATATTATTGAAAGTTTTAAAAGAAAATGGAGTTGATTTAGCAAAGGTTAAGCTAAAGTCAGTCAACTCAGTTGTACAAGGTCCTAAATATTCAGGGGATTATAAGAAAACCGAGAAATACGCCAAATATCAATATATATTGATGAAGGCGTTCTAAAGCCAAACTATGAGAGTATTATCTAACTACAGTATTTTAATTTTAGTTTTTGTATTGTTAAGTAACATAAATGTTGCTCAATCCAACGAAGAAAAGAAAATTCTGAAGAAAGCCAGAAAGGAATTAACGCAAGGAAATTACGAAAACGCAAAACTTGCTTATTCCAATTTGATAAAGTTAGATGATGATAACTCTCTTTATTATTTTGAATCAGGTTTAGCGCATTACAACTCTTATTATCAAAGAGAGAATGCGTTAGATTTGTTTAATAGCGCTTTGGCATATTCAAAGAAGGATACGATTGCAGAAATTTATCTTTATTTGGGTAAGACTCATCAGTATTTAAATAACTTTTCTACAGCCATAGAAAATTATAACCTCTTTAAAAGTTACACAAAAGTAAATAGAGAAGGTACATTTGTCTTATTAGAAGTAGATCAGTTAATAGAGATGTGTAATAACGGTGTCGCACTTCAAGAAAGTAGAGCAAATGATGATATTACAGCCGAGAATATTGGAAGTACAATAAACTCTAGATATGCAGAATATGGTCAGATTGTAAACTCCAAAAGTGATGCGTTACTATTTACAACCAGAGATAGAGAAAATACAGGGAGTAAATATTACAATGATAATAAGAAATACGAAGATATTTATATAAGTACAAAAAAAGACCGAAAATGGGCTTCTAAAGTAAATGTAGATTCTGCAAATCATTTTTTTTCAGCAAAAATAAATACTAAAAAGCATGATGGAGTAATAGGTTTTTCTGATAATGACGAAAAATTATATGTTTATCAAAATAATGGAATACTTGTCTCTACAAAAGAAAACGGTAAATATGGAAAGCCAAAAGAGTTAAATGCTGTAAATTCTACAGGTAGAGAACCAAGTGCTTTTTTATCTAAAGATGGAAAACAAATTTTCTTTTCTAGTTCACGTAAAGGTGGTAAAGGAGGATTAGATTTATATTATGCTTTACAGCAAAGTGACGGAA
The DNA here is from genome assembly GCA_937924345.1 of uncultured Flavobacteriales bacterium. Taxonomy (GTDB): domain Bacteria; phylum Bacteroidota; class Bacteroidia; order Flavobacteriales_D; family Parvicellaceae; genus S010-51. Next base: position 1,827 of record CALDTD010000013.1, read on the forward strand.
GTTGGTCTGAGCCAATTAATATGACTTCTTTAAACACAGAGCTTAATGAAGATGCACCGTATTTATCTAACGATGGAAAAACACTATTCTTTGCTTCACAAGGACATACTTCTGTTGGTGGATATGATATTTTTCAATCTAAAAAAAATGAGAATGGAATTTGGTCAATGCCAGAAAATATTGGTTTAAATTATAATTCTGGAGGTGATGATATTTATTACATACAAGATAGTGTCGATAATGTAGGTTATTTTTCTTCTAGCCGGGCCAATGGTTATGGAGATGTAGATATCTATAAGTTTTATCCAACACCAGCTTCAAAAGGGTTACAGATTTTTGCTGGAATTGGTAAGCCAGCTTATAAAGTAAGTAATAAGTCTGTTTATCTAGACAAAGCAACAGGGGATATTTACAAGACAAAAGATGGTGTCTGGGAATTAGAGCGTGAGCGAATTGCAAATGGGAAAGGTATTCCTGTAGAGCCGCCTGTAATTGCGGCAAATATTTATATTAATACAGATAATGCAGATGTTTTTACGAGGCAACAAGATAACAATTGGAAAAACATGGGGGGTGGAATTGATTACGGTTCTGGTATGCCAACTAAATCTGGGAGACCAGGAGATATTTATGTAGATAAAAGCTCTGGAAAAACTTATGTTTATGAATCTGGAAATTGGAAGCCTCAAAAAGGTAACCTTTCTGTAGGAAGAGGAATACCTAACGAAATAGCAGAGAAAGGTTCTGTTTTTGTAAATGCTAGAACTGGAAATACGTATGTGTTTGATGGAAAGCGTTGGCAAAACAAAAGAGGTGGGTTGATTGAAGGAGAAGGTGCTCCACTTGCACAAGGTAGATCTGGAGATATTTACCTAAACTCGACTAACGGAGATATGTATGTACATGACGGTACAGCTTGGAATATAGTCGACGAAGGACGTTTAGAGACAAAAGGGCCACCAAAAGAACTTGCAGACAAAGGGACAATTTATTACGATAAAGCAGCAGACGATATTTATGTTTCTGATGGAACAAAGTGGGTTAAAAATGGAGATCAATTTCCTGGAGGATGTGACAATATCGCGAACACAGAAATTAGAGGGTTAGCTTACAAAGGCGATTTTAATCAACCTGTTTTTGTAACTATAAAAGCCTTTAATGCCGAAACTGGACAAGAAGTAGGGCAATGGCAATCAGATAAAAATTCAGGTAAATATCTAATGGTTTTGCCACCAGAAAACACTTACTACTTAGAAATCAAAAATCCAGATTGGGATTTAAGTCGACCATTTAGAGATACTATAACTATACCTAAACAATGTGAAGTATATCAGCTATTCCAAAAAGTACATTTTAATGATGTTAAAAAAGGAGAAGAAATTGCTGCCAAAGAAGCAACTTTTGATAATGCAATGTTTGATATTAAGGCCCAGTCGATGGATGCTTTTGGTTTAACAGATTTTGAAGAAGGTATAGATGCGTCAAAACAAAAAACAGAATATCAATTAGCAGGAACTTTAATTCATAATGAATTATTAACGACCTCAAATGTAGAGGTCTCTCTAATTAACGAAGCAAATGAAATTGTACAAGTAACCAGAACAGACAAAAAAGGGAAGTTTGCTTTTACTGATGTGAATAAAAATACTAAATATGCAATGCTTATTAATGAGAAGGATATAAAGCTTAGCTATTATGGTAATCAGCCAAATAACTCCGAAAATAGTGTTATTCTAAAAGGAGACGCTACTATAGAAACTATAGTCAATGGAGCTGTTACTGATACTAAAAAGATTGAAGGGATTGAGGCGATTTTAGTAGACGAAAATAAATCGATGATTGCAACGGTAAACGGAGATGAAAATGGAAAATTTGTTTTAGATAATGTGTCTCAAAAAGAAAGTACTGATGATCGTGTGTTTAGATACAAAATTAAAATGGTAGACGAAGATGAATTGTATTCAAATTATTTATCGACAATTGATACAAGCGAAAATGAATTTTATTCAATAGTTAGGGATTTGCTTAATATAGATAAAGATGAGGTTATAGCAGATAATGGTCCTGTAGAAACAATTGAAAATACAATTACAACCTCAAGTGAAGCAAGTATGAAGCTTAACCCGATTTATTTTGATTTTGATGAATTCTTCTTAAGATTAAACTCAAAAGAAGTATTAGATAAAATTTATGAATATATGACGGATAATCCTGACTTCTCTCTAGAAATTGTTGGTCATACAGATTGGATGGGGACCGAAGATTATAATATGCGTTTATCTAAGAAAAGGGCTTTAAGTGCTTTCAATTATTTGAAAAAGAAAGGGATAAGCGAAAATGATTTAGTAATCAAATGGTTTGGTGAGTCTCAACCAGTTGCTCCAAATGCAAATCCAGACGGATCTGATAATGAAGAGAACAGACAGTTGAATAGACGTTGCGAGTTTAGCTTTGGGAATAACGATACTGCTTATACCATTACGATTATGTAATCAATTAAATTAAATAAAAAATAGTATATTTAAACCTCTAGACATTCTAGGGGTTTTTTTATGAATATAGTTTTTGGTATTCTATTTTTAAAAACTTGAGCAATG
>CALDTD010000014.1 GCA_937924345.1 uncultured Flavobacteriales bacterium
GGAGATTTTGATGTAAAAATAACAATTGACAAAAACTACTTACTAGGTGGAACAGGATACGTCCAAAATCCACAAGAAGTTGGTAAAGGCTACGAAGACAAATCAAAAAAGATGAAAATTCAAAAAGGTAATGAAGGTAAATTAACTTGGCATTTCTTTGCCCCACAAGTGCATGATTTTGCTTGGGCAGCAGATCCAAATTTCACACACACCACAACAGATTTGGACAACGGAACTAAGTTACATTTCATCTATATGAAAGACACACTTCAAGACTGGTGGACTAGACTAAGACCGGAAGCTAAAAAAAGTTTTGAATTTGTAAATAAAAACTTTGGCGAATACCCATACAAACAATACTCGATTATACAAGGTGGAGATGGAGGAATGGAATATCCGATGTGTACTTTAATTACTGCCCATAGCAGCTTTGCGGGCTTAGTAAGTGTTACCGTTCACGAATCTATACACAGCTGGTATCAAGGGTTAATGGCATCAAACGAAAGTAAGTATCCTTGGATGGATGAAGGTTTTACGACATTTGCCCAATACAAAACAATGGATTATTTAAAAGATGGTGGAGCAATTAACCCACTATCTAGACAATACGGAGGTTATAAGCGTGTAGTTGACGCAAACAGACAAGAACCTCTTACAACTCATGCCGACTTTTACAAGAGTAATAGTGTTTATGGAAATAACGCCTATTCGAAAGGTGCTATTTTATTAATGCAATTAAGTTATATAATTGGTGATGATGCAGTAATGAGAGGAATGAAAACTTATTTTGACGAATGGCATTTTAAACATCCAACTCCACAAGACTTTAAACGAATAATGGAAAAAGAGGCTGATATGGAGTTAGATTGGTATTTTGAGCAATTTGTAGAAACCACAAATACGATAGACTATAGTATAGAATCTGTAGAAAAAAAAGAAGGCAAAACAAACATTACATTAGCAAGAAAAGGAGATATGCCAATGCCACTAGATGTTGTTGTAAAATTAAAAGACGGTACGTTAAAATGGTATTATATTCCTATGCGTATTATGAGAAATAACAAAGGGAAAGACTTGTATGAAATTCCTAGGCTAAATAAAGAAGCTTGGCCTTGGGTTTACCCAGAATACATTTTAACAATAGAGGACAATATAGAAAACATTGATGCTATAGAAATCGATCCATCTACTAGAATGGCAGACATTAACAGAAGTAACAATTACTATCCCAAAGAAACAGAAGATAAAGCTGTAAAATTTGAAGGCAAGTAGTTATATATTTTTTATCGCACTAGGGCTATTATTTTTTGGTTGTAAATCTGAAACAATTGAAGATGCAAAAGCGCTTTCCTTAGAAAAGGATTTTAAGAAAATTAAACGAGTAGGTTACTCAGTAATGCTTCCTAATTATATGGAAGAATCTTTAAAATTAAACCCTGATGCTTCGTTAAAATATGCTAGTGAAGTTAAAAATGAATTTCTAATCATTATCAATGAATCTAAATCTATTTTTGAGGAAAAATATGCTGCTTTTAATTCTGAAAATAAGTCTAGCACATTAGAAAACTATAGTAATACTCAGCTTTCTTATACTAAAGAAAACATGAATGTAATTTCATTTTCTAAGCCTACAATGTTTAACATTGGTAATATTAAAGGAGTAAAAGCTACTAAAGAAATAAAGCTTGCTGAATTAACGGAACCAGTTAGTTATTTTTTCTTTTACCTAGAAAGTAAGACACAGTTATTTACCATAATGGCATGGACTATAAAACAAAACACAGCCATTTATGAGGTAAAACTTGAAAAAACGCTTCGCTCTTTTAGAGCTCAATGATTGAAAAAGTAAACGTTTACAAAAGTTAACTTCTTGTTAAAGTATAATGGTTTTATAACTTCTCATAATTTTGGAATAGAAATTGTAATTTCTCAAATCGTAAATTAATCCTTACGGAGTAAATTAATTTAAAATAGAATTTATATATTTAGGCAAATATTTGTCGTTACAAAACAAACACAATGAAATTTAATTTTAAGAAACTAGCATTATCCGCTTTTACAGTTGGACTTTTATCTTTCGGAGCTCAAGCTCAATTTGAAGGAGTTATCGAATTTGAAAAAAATGTAGGAAACGTACATTTAAATTACAAATACTTTGTAAAAGGTGACAACATTAGAATAGAGGAATTGGCTGAAGACGGAGCAGTTGAAGGAATTCAATTAATCGATTTGGAAAAAAAGACAATGTATGCTATTAGCCCAGATCAAAAACTATATATGGAAGCTCCTAACAGAAGACCTGCAGGAGACTTTGAGGTTGAGGTAAATAAAACTGGAAAGACAAAAGAAATAAACGGAGTAAAGTGTAAAGAGATTATCGTTTCAAGTGCAGCAAAGGATAGAAAAATTATTTATTGGGTTGCCAAAGGTGATTACGATTTCTTTGATCCAATGTTAGTAGCCTTAAACAGAAAAGAAAATCAATCTTTATTCTTCCAAAAAATTGAAGGAATAGATAATTTTTTCCCAATGTTAAGTCAAGAGTATATTTTATCTAGTAGCCGCTTAGTATCAGAATTAAAGACAACAAAGATGGAGCGTAAAACAAATGATAGTAAGATTTTTGAAATCCCTAGTGATTATAAAAAATTTGAACGTTAATTAACAATTCACGTTTTATATTTAAAAGCCGAAAGAAATTCTTTCGGCTTTTTTTTGTTTAGTTTTATTTAGCTGAAACAAACCTATATTTCTGCTTAATTTATTAAATGAAAAAGCTAATCCTATTATTTCTACTTACCCTACTCTATTTCACAAATTGGGGGCAGGAAAAGGATTGTATTATTTGTTTATCTCACCCATCTGGTTTTTATAAAACTCCTATTCAACTCGAATTAACTTCATCTAAAGATAGTGCTCAAATATTTTATACATTAGACGGTACTTCTCCAAGTAGCAGCGATAGAGAATATAAAGAACCCATTCTATTAGATACGGTAAAGGCTTTACGAATTGCTTTATATACTCAAGGGAGAAAAATTAAAACAGAAACGCACACTTATTTTATAAACAGACCTGTATCCATGGGTGTTGTTTCTATCGTTACTGATCCGGATAACTTTTTTAGTTACGATAGAGGAATATATGTTAAAGGCTGTTGTGCTGGGGAAACATCGCCGTATTCAGGCGCTAACTTTTGGAAAGGTTGGGAAAGAGAGGTAAACATTGAGTTTTTTGAACAAAATGGAGAAAGGGTTATTAATCAGGGAGCAGGCGTAAGAATTTTTGGGGGATTTAGTAAAGGATTACCAATGAAATCTTTGTCTTTAACAGCCAGAAACAAATA
>CALDTD010000015.1 GCA_937924345.1 uncultured Flavobacteriales bacterium
AGAGGTGTAGCTTCATTTCGCCATTGATATAATGGTCTGTTCAGAACAGGTGCAGATGGGCTTAATCTAGTGTTAAAAATCATTAAGGGGGTTACACCATTATCAATAGATGGATCTATTTGGCTTGTTATTGCTGTGTGAGCGATATCATTTCCGGCAGCTTGCCCTAAAAACAAGGGAGAGTATATTGCTCCTGAAGAAGTGGCATCACCTATAGATGTTCGAGATCCTAATACATTTTGATCAGTCATTGCAATACTATTGTTGGTTACATTAGTGTTTCCATCAACTCTAAGATGTAACTTAAATAAGGGACTAAAAGTACCCAGACCAAAAAAACCACTATCTGTAACTACTACGTCTTTTCCAAAGTTTTGAGCTTGAGCTGCATAAACAAAATCTCTAGAATAACTCCCTCCTAAGGTGTCACTATCTTTCCATTCGTCATATTTATGAATACTATCTAGTAGCGGAGATAAATTTACTGAAGCGCTACCCCCGTCTTCTATATAAGATGTAAGGCTTGTACCATTCAAAATAAGCGAATCAATTTGTTGGTCATCAGTACCAACTATAGAACCGTCAGCGATTAATTTAATCCATTTTGATTGTGAATCATCCCAATAGTAAAAACCTTCTTCAACTTCGTTAGGTGCAGTTCCTGAAAAATCTAAGTTAAAAACTAAAAGGCTGTTTGCTGGAGTCGGAATTGTAGCCGCATCATTAATATCTGTTAATTGAACTCTTGGTATAAGAATCCCTTTATTTGTGCTTTTTACATCTAACATAGCAGATTGTTCAGGAGCTAAACCGTTACCGTTTATTCCTACACCTCCTTGAGAGAAAAACATAGAGGTAGTAAAGCAGAATATTAGCGAATTTAAAACATTATTAAGTTTCATACTGAAAATATATTTTTTTGAAATTTAATACTTTTTTACTTTCTAAAAAAATCTGAACCACTTAAAACCATTTTAAAACCTACATAAAGCATAAGTAATCCAAAAAGAAGTTTAACCAACTGAGGATCTAATTTTAACGACAGCTTCGACCCGAAATAACCACCGACTACAAATGTTACTGCGACTATCCCTGAGTAAGCAATAAATTCATTTGTAATTTGCCCTCCTTTGTAATAGTTATAAAAAGCTAAAATACCGATTGGTAAAAGCATTGTTGTAATACTAATCCCTTGAGCTTCATGTTGAGTTATGCCCAATACGTAAACCAGCGCCGGGACCATAATTACACCACCACCTATTCCTATAAAACCACTAAGTGTTCCTGCCAATAAGCCGATTAAAATTAAGTTGACTAATGTCTGTAAATCCATAAGTTAAAAGTCAAGTGCTAAAGATATATAGCGTACTGGCTTTAGACGAACATTATCATCAACGCCCCAAGCCATATCAAACCTTACATAATATCCGAAAATTTTAGACCTTGCTCCAAAACCATATCCATAAGCTATCGGTTCTTTTTGACTTTTAATTATAATTTCATAATTAGCCCCGCTAACTATTGAAGTGTTAAAAGAGTTTTCTTTATCGTAAGGGTTTGTTCCTGTCCAGGCAGTTCCAATATCTCCAAAACCAATAAGCATTAAGTTTTCTAAAAAGTCAGACTTAAGCGGTTTTTTAGAAAAGTATTTAACTAAAGGGAAGCGTAACTCGTTGTTTAAAATAGCAAAAGAGTTTCCATTTCTAGTGTTTTGAAAGAATCCACGCATAGGAGTGGCAATTGTCTGGAATTGATAGCCTTGAGTAGCAGAGGGGATAACAGAATTATCGAAATTAGCAAATAGCCAATTATCAACCCCGCCAAGATAGTATAACAGTTTTTGGTTTCCAAAAGAGGTGCTAGTAGCAAAGCGACTTGCCCAGTAAAATGTTCTGTGTATTTTTTGATAATGCCTTACGTCAGCTCCCAAAACAAAGAAGTCAGTCAGTCTTTTATTAAGTTGATGACTAAACTCTCCCCATAATTTTAAACGTGTTCCGTCTAATATATTAATTCCTTTAGACCTTGTGTGATCAAATATGTATTCAAGTTTTAAATTCCCAAAATAATCATCAAAAGTAGGTGTATTTAAACTAATATCTTCTGTGCTTAATGTGATATTTCTATCATATCGAAGTCCAGAAGTTAAGCGCAAGCTCGTTACTTCATTTAGTGGGTATTTTAATGCTTGTTTAAACTCATAGGTTTGTATTTTTCTAACATCAAATTGTAGTACTTCTCTAAAGCTTCTTCGAGAGGCAAGATATTTCTTGTCTAATCTTCTTTTTAAGTTTTCAAAGGCTACTAAAAACTCAGAGTTAGAAAGGTTAAGTGGTATTCTAAACCCGCCAATGATTCTATAGTCTTCAAACAGGTCTGTAGCGCCAACTTGTATTAAGCTGTTAAAACCAGGGTTTCGATAACCTGTTCCATCATAGCGTTGGTAAGAAGGAGTAAGAAATGCATTGTCTAACTGCGAAACAATTTTATTAATGCTAAAGTTGGTGGTGTAAAGTTCTTGTCTTGGTAATTTAAAATCAAGTTTTTTGTTTGTTTTATTTATTGGTTGTTGTTTAACAATTTTGATAGGAGATTTATCTTCTTCAAATTTTACTTCAATTTTTTCAACTTCAGTATTGATGTCTATGTCAAATTGGTAGTTGTTGATATCTATAGCGTTTGGGTCGGTTCTAATTGTCTCGCTTTTAATGGTGCTTTTTGGAGCTGGGAGTGCTTCGTTTACACGTAAGGTTGCATCCATAAAGTGAGTGAATTTCACATCATCAGGATCTACTGCTTCATCTTTTTCAAAGTTGCCAGTGTAGAATTTATATTTTCCATTTTTTAAAATGCTGTAACTATAAGTTTTTTGATGTTTACTACTATTAAAATCTAGGATGCCTCTGTCTAAATTAGTAAGCTGTTCAGATACTGAAAAATAACGGTAATTTACACTTGTGTCTATACTGCTAATTGTACTGTCGTAATAGGCTCTAAAACGATTTGTAATTCCGTTTTCGTTTGATAAATAGGTATAGTTTCCTTTACTATATTCTGTGGCATGAGTTTCACTAGCAAAAGGAGTTTTTGTGATTCGCTGTAATTTTTTTTTAGGGTTCTCAATATCTACGATAAATAAATCAAAGGTGTAGCTATTAAACTGTATTAACGGTTTTTTTCTAATAATCAAGGAGTCGTTGGCCCGATTAGAACTAAAAATTATTTGATTTCCATTGCTTACAAAATCAGGATGTAAGTCGTCATAAAAGTCGTTCGTAATTCTTTTTTGGCTGTTGCCAATAGGATTATAAATATAAATGTCTGTTTGTCCATTTGCTACTGCAGAAAGTACAATTTTATTTCCTGTTGGGTTGTAATTCATGCTTAAAATCTTTTGCAATCTTAATACATTTCTAGTTTCTGTTTTTTTAGTGTTTACATCATAAAGATTTAAAGCTAAACTACCTTTTTTCTCTTCCGTATAAACTAATGTTGTGCTATTTGGGTGCCATACAGTAACCGGATAAGTATAGTCTGGAATACGATCTAGTTTATAGCTACCCTTACCAATTCTCTTTCTTTTTCTTGTCGCTATTTCTTCAATCCAAATTTTATACTGTCCCAATTCATAAGTTACAAAAGAAGCAAATTTACTATCGGGACTAACTTTAAATTGTTGGTAGGTTGTATATCGCTTCTTGGTTTTTAATTCTAAATCTTTTGCTAAGACAGGTTGCTTACTCATGTCATCAACTTTATATTTTTCTTTATAGTAATGAACAAAGTTGGAGGAAATATTTGCTAGACTTGCACCAATAGAAAATAGAAAGCCACTCTCAACGCTTCTACTCATTCGCGTAAGATATATAATATTAGGAATCATCTTTTCACCATAAACAGAACCTACATAGTTCCATAAAGCTATGCCTGCTAACTCTGCATCTTCTCTTTCCAGCCAATTTAAGTTCTGAAACTTCCCAGTGCTAATGGCATCTTTAATTTTATTGTCAATTTCCGTATTCCAATCTTGTTTTAAATATGCAAGCAATCCCTCTTTAAACCAACTAGGTAATGATAAAACAGTTGAGCTTCTTATCGCTTCGCGCCAATTAGTTCCATACATTATTTTGTTTATTGCTATGTCTGCAATTCCACTTTTTATCTGCTCGTTTAAATGCTTGTGAATACCGTCAAAATAAATAAAAACTTTTTCGCCACTTGTTTTTGTAACTCCACCTATATTTGAATTCTCGTCATTGGTTAGACCAATATTACTTTGTCTAAACTCTGATTGTGTATTGTAAACAACAATCTGTAATTTTTCTTCTATTTCTAAGTCTAGTTTTTCTTCTAGTTCTTCTAAATATTTATGAGCGGATTTAGCTGCGTAAATGGCAGTTGATTTTCCGCTAGCAGTAAAGTAAACTTCAAACTCTTCAAAGTTATAGCGCTGCCACATAAACGAATTATATTGTACTCTATTTTGTCCAAAAGACTGATTGGAACCAGTGTAAAACTGTGCGCTAGATTGAATTACCCACACTAAAAAGAAGAGTAAAATTATGAGCTTATATGTTCTGTTAAAATGCAAAAAAATAATCTGTGTAAAAGTAAAGATAGTGAAGATGTGGTTAGCCTCGTTTAAATTAAATTATAATTTATATTAAAACTATATTTTATATCGGTTTTATAATTGTAAATTATAGTAAGACCAAGGCTAAATCATTCCATGAAAACAGTAAATTTGTGCCGCGAGTTTTTTGCATTACATTTTTGAATAAGCTGTAAATAAATCTAGATATGATAACCGTTGAACAAATTACTTTTAATCCTTTTCAGGAAAACACTTTTATTATTCACGACGAAACTAAGGAAGCTTTAGTTGTTGATCCAGGCTGTTACTATCCAGAAGAAAAACAACGGTTTAAAGATTATATAACTACTAATTGTTTAGATTTGAAAGGAATTATTAGTACGCATAGTCATTTAGATCATGTTTTTGGTAATCATTTTGTGATGAGTGAGTTTAACGTTGGTCTTACCATACATAAAGAAGATTTACAAACATTAAAAATGCAATCTAAAACATGTGAAATGTATGGTATACCAAATGTAGATTTGTCTCCAGAACCGACTCAATTTATAAAAGAAGGAGAACAAATTAAATTTGGAAAATCGGTACTAGATGTTGTTTTTGTTCCAGGCCATGCTCCAGGTCATATTGCTTTTATAAGCCATAAAGATAAGTTTATAATTAACGGAGATTGTCTTTTTAACGGGAGTATAGGGCGAACAGATTTGCCGGGTGGAAGTATGGAACAATTATTGACAAGTATTCGTACACAGATTTTTACCTTACCAGATGATTATACAGTCTATTGTGGTCACGGTCCAAGTACTACTGTAGGTTTTGAAAAAAATAATAACCCATTTTTAAAATAATTAATATGAAAAAACAATTTTTAATTTCGATAAGTTTAATATGTTCTGTAGTAGCCGTTGCACAGAAAAATGTAGTTAAGTTACACTTAGAAAGTTTACCGTTTAAAGCTCTAAATTTTGGATTTGAGAGAGCAATAAAAGACAAAGTTAGTGTTGGGTTTAACCTGGGTTACTTAACACCTCGAGAAATTCCTGATTTTATTTATTCACCCACTCAATCAGAAAGTTATGTAGAAAGAGCACAATTAAAAAATAATATATCGGGTACAACATTTGTTCCTGAAATAAGGCTGTACCCAGGTCTTAAAGGTGCGCCAAAATTCTTTTATTTAGGGGTTTATGGTAAGTTTAATAAGTATAATTTAGAACTTTCAGAAACTTTTACGTATAATTTTTCTGACGAAGAATTTAATAACTTAGATCAAAATGCTGATTATTACGAATATGTAAATGAGCAAGAAAAATCAATTGTAGCTACCACAGAACTAGACTTTGGTTTGCGTCAGTTAGGCTTAGGGTTGCAGTTGGGAGTTCAATTTCCTTTAGGAAACCGTGTCTCTTTAGATTGGGGGATAGCTGGTTTAGGCTTTAATGCCTTTAATTTAAAAGGAGAGTATAAAGTTATTGATGTGCCAGTAGATTATTCTCGTTTTGCGGAAGAAGCAGAAGCAAGTTTTAATGCGGATATTAAAGATATACCATTTATTGGAGATGCAGTCGCAAATTTAGAAAATGAAGGAGGATCTATAAAAGCCAGTTTACCTTTTGCGAGTGCTGGATTTAGAACTTACCTTTCTTTAGGGGTTAGGTTTTAAGGGTGAATAAAAGTTATTTTAAGTTTTTTATAATTTCTTTGGTTACCTTTTTTAAGTGTTAACACTTTAAGTAAAGAGCAATATATGAAAAACGAAAAAATAATAGAATTATTAACAAGCGGAAAGCAGGAGAAGGCTTTTAGTTATTTGTATAATTCTTTCCCTAAAGTAAGAAAACATATAGTTACAAACAGTGGAACAAAAGAAGATGCATTAGATATTTTTCAGGAAGGGTTAATTATTCTTTATCGCAAAGTAAACATACAGAATATAGAAAATCCAGAAGCATTTCTAATTAAAAGCTGTCACTTCTTGTGGAATAACCAAATTCGAAAAAACAAAAATAAATTAGCAACAACATCAGAAACTATTGATTTAGAAGCAATAGACGATTTAACTGAAATAATAGAAAAAGAAAACAAACTAAAACAATTAGAACATATTGTCCTCTCGTTGGGAGAGAAATGTAAGTCCATTTTTGAACTTTTTTATTATCAAACACTTGATATGAAAAGTATAGCAATAAAATTAGGCTACAAAAATGTACAAACAGCTAAAGTTCAAAAGTATAAATGCATGGAGCGTGCAAGAAATTTAGCATTAAAAAATAATTAAAACCCAATAGAGATGAGACCAGAGTTAACTACCATAGAACGTATAGAAAAATATTTAACTAATCAATTATCTGTAGACGAGACTAAACTTTTTGAACAAGAATTAGATACAAATCCAGCTCTCAAGGCACAAGTGACTGCTCAAAAAGAAATAATGGAGGCTACTAAAAGAGTAGGCTTAAAGAAATCAACTGAAAAGAGCTACAGAAAATTTAAGGCTAAAAAATCATTAGTAAGTGGAGCAATTGGTTTGGTTGTTACAACTGCTATTGTCGCTTTAGGAATGTACTTCTTAAATAAGAATGAAGTAGCTAAAGGTTCACCCAATTATGATATAGAATTTACAACCAAAGATAGTATCAGTAATTTTTCAAATACTCAATTAGAGAAAGAAACTTTTAAGATTAGTTCGAATCAAGACACTATTATAGAAACAAAAGATGGTGTAGTGTTTTA
>CALDTD010000016.1 GCA_937924345.1 uncultured Flavobacteriales bacterium
AGATTTAATCGAAGCTGTAGAAGGGTGTAATGATAATAAGGCCGTGCGCCAAGTGGGTATAGAATTTGCCATACAACAGTCTAAAGAATTGTTAAAATACGGTGTGCCTGTATTGCACTATTACTCTATGGGAAAAAGTGATAATATACAAGCTGTAGCTGAAGCGTTGTTTTAAAATAGTTAGCATTATTTTATTATATGGGATAAGGCTTTTAGTTATAATTTGATTTAAATGAGGTGCTTGAAAGGAGTATATTCAAAGTGTTAGGGAATAATCTTTACTGAAATGAGTGGTAACACCAAAATTATTTTAGTGTATAGAAAGAAATAAATCCTATTAGTTTATATAATTAGTGTCTCTAATTGCTCAATTCTTTATCAAAATTGTATTAAAGTGAAAATAACATAAATCTTTATTTTTGTTTTTAATGATTCTTGAAAATATAAATATTTATATTTGTGTTTTTAAAGAATAGTGAAAATATGGATTTGCAAAATTTCGTTTCTGGAAAATATATTAAGCAGATTGAATATAAATCGTTTTCTCCTGAGAAAGTTAACCATGAGTGGATTATATCGACTCCTGAAGTAAATAAATTATTATCTGAAGCCAATAGGTTAATTGGAGAATTGAATGCTTTTTCGCAAATAATCCCTGATGTTGACTTTTTTATTAGTATGCATATCTTAAAAGAAGCAACAACTTCTAGTCGAATTGAAGGCACCAAAACGAATATGGAAGAGGCGCTTGTTAAAGAAGAAGATATTAATCCAGAGAAGAGAGATGATTGGGCAGAGGTTCAAAATTATATAAAAGCTATTAATACTTCCATTAAAGAATTAGAAAAACTGCCAATATCTAATCGACTCATAAAAAATACTCATAAAATAATTCTTTCGGGTGTACGAGGAAAACACAAGGTTCCAGGTGAGTTTAGAAAAAGTCAAAACTGGATAGGTGTAACTTTAAAAGATGCAATTTTCATACCTCCCCATCATTCAGAAGTCCTTGATTTGATGAGTGATTTGGAAAAATTTATTAATAATGACGATAATCATGTTCCACATTTAATAAAAATAGCTATTGCTCATTATCAATTCGAAACAATCCATCCTTTTCTTGATGGAAATGGAAGGCTTGGAAGGTTGCTAATAACACTATATTTGGTAAGTAATGATGTGCTTAAAAAACCGTCTCTTTATTTGTCCGATTTTTTCGAAAAGAATAAAGGCTACTATTATGATAATTTGATGACCGTTCGTCTTACTAGTAATTTAACACAATGGGTAAAATTTTTCTTAGTTGGGGTTATTGAAACGTCAAAGGAGTCGATACAGGTGTTTAAGGATATAATTGCTTTAAAAAATGATATTGAAACAAACCGATTGCCTAAATTAGGAAGTAAAATAGAAAAGGGTCAGTTACTTATGAAGAAACTTTTTCAAATACCAATCATAGATTCTAAACAAGTATCAGAATTCTTACAGATTTCAGCATCAACAGCAAATAGACTAATAAGAGATTTGATTGCTCTCAATATATTGACAGAACTGACGGGTTATAAAAGAAATAGAAAATTTATGTTTAAAGAATATTTTAAAATCTTTCATACAGAAATAAAAAATTAAAAACGAACATGACTGTTGTTGAATAGAGACTCAAAAAAGTATACTTTTGTCTCGAAACCAAAAGTATTGATGCGTTTTAGTTTAGTTCTACTTCTTTTTTTAAGTTGTTGTTTTTGTTGTTATGCACAAGACAGCACAAACACGACTTCTTTTGATATCAATTATTTTAAAGGGAACATCGCACTTCACAATCCTGACATTTTACATTTAATCCAGGGCAGACCTAATGGGGTGATATTAAGTTGGAATAAAAAAACTTATGGTGCAAACGACTGGGAACAGCGTTACAATTATCCCGATTACGGACTGTCGTTTTCATACCAAGATTTAAAGAGTACTGCTTTAGGTGAAAATTATTCACTGTATGGGCACTATAATTTTTATTTTTTACAACGGCATTTAATGATGCGTGTTGGCTCTGGAGTAGCTTATGTAACAAATCCGTACGATAGAGAAACTAATTTTAGAAATATTGCCTTTGGCTCTCAATTTTTAGCCAGTGTTTATCTCATGCTGAATTTTAAAAAGGAACGTATTTTCGATAGGTTTGGTGTACAAGGTGGTTTGTCTTTATTCCATTATTCTAATGGAAGTACACGAGCCCCTAATACCAGTACAAATTCCATAACCTTAAATTTAGGTCTTACCTATAGCTTGGATGATGAGGCGCCCGAATACCGACAGACCTTAGAGGCTAACGATAAGAAATTTACACAGCCCATTAAATACAATTTAGCATTTAGAGGTGGTGTGAACGAAAGTAGTGTGATAGGTAGTGGGCAATTTCCATTTTATATATTTTCTGCATATGCCGATAAGCGCATTAATAGAAAAAGTGCTTTTCATTTAGGGACAGAAGTGTTCTTTTCGCGGTTTTTAAAAGAACTCATCGCATTTCGAACCATAGCCTTTCCAGAGTATGGTTTAACAGGCGATGAAGATTACAAAAGGGTAGGTGTATTTGCAGGACACGAATTGTTTATTAATAAATTAGCAGTCGTATCTCAAGTGGGGTACTATGTGTATTACCCTTATGATTTTGAGGGGCGTACATATTTTAGAATAGGATTAAAACGGTATTTTAAAAAGAAATGGTTTGCAGCAGTGATGTTAAAATCTCATGCAGCGAAAGCAGAAGCCATAGAATACGGTATAGGCGTACGATTATGAAACAAACTTTAGCATATATAATTCTAGTGTGTCTTACTTTTGCCTGCGATAGTGAAAGTGCAGGAGATTGTTTTCAAACCTCTGGGCCAATGGTTCAAAACGAACGCGTTGTAGAGGCATTTACTAAGATTTTAGTCCATAGAGATATAGAACTTATCGTAAAAATGGGTGAGAC
>CALDTD010000017.1 GCA_937924345.1 uncultured Flavobacteriales bacterium
AATCAAAGGTGAAAGCTGATAAATATGGTCTCAGTTCAATGGCTAAATCTATAGAAAAAAACATTGAAATTTCGAAGCAAAATTTAGAAAGTAAAGAAAGAAATAGAACTGATGTTGAGATAGAGCAAGAAGAAAGAACAGCAGAACAAATACAAATTTTACAAACTACAACTGCGAAGTCTTTAGATGAAATAAGTAAGCTAAGTAAAGAGAAACAAATCTTAGAATTGAACAAAAAGATTCAAAAAGATGCGTATGATAGAGAAATTAAGGAAAAGGAGGAAGAGAAAGCTAAATTAGAGCAAGCTAAAAAAATGGCGGAGGCAGAGTCGTTGGCTTCAAAATCCGAAAAAGAAAAGGCAGATGCTCAAAACCAATTGTTAGCCGCCGAAAACTCTAGACAAAACTTAATGATTATTGGTGGTGCTGTGGGGCTAGCATTATTTGCAATTTTAATTCTCTTTATTCTAAAGGGGTATAGAGATAAAAAGAAAGCGAATGATGCTTTAGTTGCTAAAAACACTTTAATTGAAAGTCAAAAGCAAATTCTAGAGGATCAGAAGGCAGAGTTGGAACATAAAAGCCATAATATTAAAGAAAGCTTGGATTACGCTAAAAAGATTCAAACGTCTATTTTACCTCCTATTGGTGGATTAAAAGATAAGTTCTCAGACTCGTTTGTCTTCTTTAGACCTAAAGATATTGTGTCTGGAGATTTTTATTGGTATTATGAATATGGTTCTAAACTATATGTTTCTGTTTCTGATTGTACAGGACATGGAGTTCCAGGGGCATTTATGTCTATAATTGGGAATAACCTTATAGAAAAAGCAATAGTAGAACAGAAAATCGAACGACCTGCTGATGTTCTTAAATTTATGAGTGATGGTATAAATGAGCAGTTAGGAATGACTTCTGGCGCTTCTGATGTTAAGGACGGTATGGATATGACATTAGTTTGTATTGATCGAGAGACAAATAAGTTAAATTTCGCTGGGGCTAGAAACCCACTTTACTTTTATAGAGACGGAACATTAGAAGAGATTAAAGCAACAAAGATGTCGGTTGGTTACAATAGTAAAAAAGCTGCAGCAAGTTTTGAAAACTTAGAAATTGATTTACAAAAAGGAGATAGACTATATATGTTCTCTGATGGTTTGCCAGATCAAAAGGGTGGTCCAAAAGGTAAGAAATTTTATTACCGTCCATTTAGAGAAATTCTTCAAGGTTCAGGAACTCAACCTATGGAATTTCAAAGAGATTTATTAGAAAAAACAATTGTAGAGTGGATGAACGGTGCAGAACAATTAGATGATATGTTAGTACTTGGGATTGAGATATAAGCAATTACTCATTAACAAAAAAGGGACTTATGCAATTACATAAGTCCCTTTTTTGTTAATGAGCTATATTTAAAAAATAATTAGGCTACCATTCATCGTCGTCATCTTCTTCAACTTCAGGAGCTAATCTTACAATTAAACCATCCATTTCATTAGAAAGATGTATTTGACATCCTAAGCGGCTATTTTCTTCAACATACCATGCGTCATCAAGCATTAATTGCTCATCATCACTTCGATCAAGGTTTACTTTGTCGTTCTCAATATAAACTTGACAAGAAGCACACATGGCCATTCCTCCACAGGTTCCTTTTACAGGTAGTTCATAACTTTTGCAAAGCTCCATAACATTCATATTCATGTCTGTAGGAGCTTCAAGTTGATGCTCAACACCTTCTCGGTCTATAACTGTAATATTTATAACGTTTTCCATGTTAGAATCCATTTACGCCATTAACAGTTGTATATTTAAGAACGTTATTCTTTTCGGGATAAATACGTTTAAAAGCAGTTTGAACCATTAACGTAGCCTCGTGAAATCCGCATAAAATTAACTTTAATTTACCAGGATAAGTATTTACATCTCCAATTGCGAAAATTCCCTCACGGTTAGTTTGATAGTCAAACGTATCTACCTTTATAGCATTTTTATCAATTTCTAAGCCCCACTTAGCAATAGGTCCTAATTTAGGAGTTAGACCAAATAGCGGTAGCCAATTATCTAATTCAATAGTTGTGTTTTCAGCGCCTTTAGTCTTAATTTCAACACTGTCTAAGTTATCATTTCCTTTTAGGTCAAAAACCTCACTATCAGTCATTAATTTAACCTTTCCTTCAGTAGCCATATCCATAATACGTTGAACAGAGTCTAAGTGCCCTCTAAAGCTTTTGCTTCTATGCACAAGAGTTACTTCTTTTGCAACACTTTCCGCAAGAAAAATAGCCCAATCTAGTGCAGAATCACCTCCACCACTAATTACAACTTTTTTATCGCGGTATTTTTCTGGGTCTTTTACAATATAATCAACTCCCTTTTTTTCGAATTGCTTTAAAGTAGGTATAGGCGGTTTACGAGGCGTAAATACACCTAGACCACCTGCAATTGCAACATTAGGAGCTTTATGTTTAGTTCCAGAGCTGGTAGTAACAATAAATTGGTTATCATCAGTTTCTTCAATACTAACAGCAGTCTCTCCCAATGTAAAACCTGGCTTAAATGGAGCAATTTGTTCCATTAATTTATCAGATAAATCTCCAGCTAATATTGATGGATATGCAGGAATGTCATAAATGGGTTTTTTAGGATAAATCTCAGAACATTGACCACCTACTTGAGGTAGAGAATCAATTAAGTGGCATCTAAGTTTTAATAATCCAGCTTCAAAAACGGTAAAAAGACCTACAGGTCCTGCACCAATTATTAGTATATCTGTTTCAATCATTTAATTCAAGATTTGAGATTACAAAAATACTATTAATTGAGATTGGATATATAACTTTAGACAATTAGTTATAATAGAGCACAAATTAAATTAAGTTATTGATTACTCAAAATCCTCATATAACAAATACTTTGCTCTAATTTGTTTAAAATGAACTATACCCAATTCCCATTTTTTTATAATTTGCTTAACGGTTTTT
>CALDTD010000018.1 GCA_937924345.1 uncultured Flavobacteriales bacterium
GTAACACAACTTAAAAATAATAATTAACCTAAAAAAATGATAACATTATAGATGAATGAACCTAAAGCGAAGATCATAGTTATTCTTGTAATGTTTAAGAGCAACAAAAAAACTACACTCTTTTAATTTTCATCACATTGAACCAATTAAAAAGATATTTCCTTTGTACTAAAACAAATAATGGTAGTAAACCATGAGGTAAACGATACACTACCAAGTATAAATTCTGATGTATTGATTGCAAAGGAAAATCCCAATAAAAGTTAGCAAAAATACGAGCCATAGCAGTAAGTAATCCCCAAATAACAGCATAAACTAAAGCATATACATCTACTTTTGGAATAAAAATCAAAACTGCTAAAATAAAATCTAAAATACCTGCTACATATAAAAAACGTAAGGCAAAAGATTCAGAAACTCCTAAAATATGAATCACCATATCTACAAATTTTCCAGGAACAGGATATGCCCCAAAAGCATACAATCCGTGTGAAAAAAAAGTAACCGCAATTAAAACTTTAAGTGCAAAAATTAATTTTGTTAGCTTAAAATTAGATGTAAAGGTGTAGAGCAATACAAAAGGTAAGCCGAATTGAATACTATGCTCAAAGAATTGTGCAAAATGATAGAACTTTTCTTTGGTTTGTAATACCGCTAAAATCACTAAACTCAATCCTCCGAGAAAGATAGGGATTTTTAAAAAAATCTTATTTCTTTTTGTTATCAGTAAACTACTTACTGCGGCAATACTATATAAAATCCCAGTACTAATAATTAGAGACTGCACAAATTTATCTGTATTTGGACTTGTAACATAAGTCATCCATGAAACATTAAACCATTCTTCTATTATCGGTTTTAAAAGTGTTTCATCCCAGAAAAATGATCGATAAGGAGCATCCCAAAATAAATGTTGCCATGCTCTACCCAAAAAAACAAAAAATACAGAAACTTTTAGGAGGTTGTATTTATTCATGTGCCAAATTACGCACAAAGCTTGTTAACAATTAAAAGTTTAGATGTTAAATTTACTTGAACATATTGTTATCAATTTTAATTTTTAATTAAGAATTAAAATTGAAAGTAAAATATTTTCTAACTTTTTTACTTTCGCCAAATCTTAAACAATTAACCTCACTTCATCATGAAAAAACTTCTTTTTCTAGCATTCCTATTTTGCATTGGATTTAATGCTAACGCAAACACCGATAAATATCGACTTACTTTAAGAGATGATCCTGCAGCAACTATTGTTATTGGATGGAATCAAATTTCAGGTAGTAACCCCAGGGTTTATTATGGAACAACTGACCATGGAACGAATTATACGAATTATACCTTTTCTATGGCACCAACAAAAGCGGTTTCATACAAAGGAATGAATAATAATTTTGCAAGATTAACAGGTTTACAGCCAAATACTGCTTATTACTTTGTTATTAGAGATAGCCAAGGAACAAGTAGACGATTATGGTTTAAAACTGCTCCTGCTGATAATAGTAGATTGTCTTTTATTGCTGGTGGAGATTCTAGAAACAATAGAACTCCAAGAAGAAATGCAAACCTACTAGTTGCTAAACTAAAGCCTCATGCTGTTTTATTTGGTGGTGATATGACAGATAACGACACAAATAGTCAATGGCGAACTTGGTTTGACGATTGGCAATTAACTATTGCTACTGACGGAAGAATGTTCCCAATTATTGCTGCTAGGGGTAATCATGAAGATAGTAACAATAGTATTTATAATTTATTTGATGTTCCTTCAACCAGTGTATATTATGCTATTACTTTTGGGAACAACTTAGTAAGAACATACACTTTAAATACGGAGATTTCAATTTCTGGAAATCAAACGACTTGGCTACGTAACGATTTAACCTCTACCAATACTATTTGGAAAATTGCACAATATCACAAACCAATGCGTCCTCATGTTCGTTTTAAGCGTGAAGGAAATAGTCAGTATGGCAATTGGGCTCGTTTATTCTACGATAACAATGTCAAATTAGTTGTAGAGTGTGATGCGCATACTGTAAAAACCACATGGCCTGTTCGTCCTTCTTCTTCTTCAGGTAATGATGAAGGATTTAAAAGAGACGATAATGGTACTACATATCTTGGAGAAGGATGTTGGGGAGCTCCATTACGTTCAAATGATGATAATAAAAACTGGACTCGTAATTCTGGAAGGTTTAATCAATTTAAATGGATTTTTGTTGACGAAAATAAAATTGAAACTAGAACAATACGTGTAGATAATGCTACAAATGTTGGTTCGGTTTCAAACAGTAACTCTTTTCAAATTCCTTCTAATTTAGATGTTTGGAATCCTTCAAACGGTAGTGTGGTTACCATCAATAGAAATGCTTCTGGAGGTGGTGGAGATGCTGGAAATGGAACTCTAGAAGTAGCTATAGCAAATGGTAGTGATGATGTAGAGGAAAGAGAGAATGGTACTATTTATGCCAATAGTAGCGATTTAGAAATGGTGTATGATAGTTATGAAAATAATGGATTTCAAAAAGTAGGTTTACGTTTTAGAGGTGTAAATTTACCTAAGAATGCTACAATAACTAGTGCTTATCTTCAGTTTACAGCGGATGAAAGTAATAGTGCAACTACAGAACTAGAAATTAGTTTACATGATAGTAGTAATTCTTCAGCATTTTCTGACTCTAATAATGTTTCCAATAGAACCACTTTTTCATCAAAAGTTACATGGAGACCAAGTTCTTGGTCATCTAATCAAAGTGGAAGCGGACAACGAACTCCAAACTTAAAAAGTATGGTACAAAGCTTAGTCAATAAAAGTAATTGGGTATCTGGAAATAGTGTAAGTTTTCTTATTAAAGGAAAAGGTACTAGTTTAACAAGCACTTCTGCAAAACGTGTTGCAGATTCTTATGAAGGTGGAGCTAGTAAAGCTGCTCGTTTAGTAGTTTCTTATACCGTTGAAACTTCTTCAAATCCAGATATTTGTGCTGGTATTTCTGAATGGAGAAGCGGAGTAAGTTATTCGGCTGGAACAAAAGTAGTTTATCAAGGTAACTTATTCGAAAGAACATCTAGTGGTTGGAATCGCTTAGGGGCTTGTGGAACTACAGCTAATAGATCTTCTGTACAAAATACAATGAACCACCCTCCTATTTTCTCTGCTGAAAATTTTGACGTTAATCCAAATCCTTTTGTAAATAACATTACTATTTCTACAAAAAAGGTGTACTTTCGCGCGCCAATTGAAATCACTTTATTTGACATGAATGGTAAAGTTGTATTTCAAAAGAAACAAGTAATTGACGATAATGGAAGTCAAAAAATCACTCCGAATGTAAAGACTACAGGAGTTTACATTTTACATGTTAAAGAAGGCAATGAAATTATCTACAAAAAGAAACTTATTAAAAAATAGATAAATACATCAAGAAAAATCGGGAGAATTTTTTTTTGATCTTTATTCCGCTAGTTCTTTTAGAATTAGCGGATTTTTATTTTTAGTGTTTTTTTGGAATAATTATTCCAAAAAATTATACATTTGCATCATGACAAAAAAAGATAGTATTGTTAAAGCCGCCTTAAGTTTACTTTCTAAGAACGGTATTCATGCCACTCCTATGTCTGCTATCGCTAAAGAAGCAGGTACTGGAATGGGAACTATCTATAATTATTTTCCAAATAAAGAGATTTTAATTAATCATATCTATCAATTTGTAAAATCTCAAGAACAAGATATTTTTAAGCCTTTTCTTCCTGAAGAAAATATTAAAAGTCAGTTTTTCTCGTATTATATACTTGCTACAGAATTTTTCACTCAAAACACTGATTACTTTCAGTTTATGGAACAATTACACGCTTCCCCAATTATCACTGAAGAAAGTCGAAAATTTGGTCAAGATGCGGCTAAAGAAGTTCATAATTTGATTGAATCAGGAAAAGCAAACGGAATTATTAAAAATATACCGACCCAAGAATTACTTCAATTTATTGGAGGTTCTTTACTATCAACAATACGTTGGAATGTTCAACAGAACAATCCAAATTATGTTGAAAGTCAGCTCAACTTAGTTTGGGACGCTGTAAAAGCATAAAAAATTTAATCGCAGGGCGATAGCCAAGGGTTTAATTCCCCGATACTTGTATCGAAATATAAAAAGCTTTTTAACTAGATACCCCGCATGCTTGCAACGGGGCAGTTCATTTTAAAATTGGAATGAATATTCAATCCAAAAAAAACAAATACTCATGAAAAAAAACATTTTAATCACAGGGACATCAACCGGAGTTGGTTTTGAAGCAGCATTACTATTTGCTAAAAATAACTTTAAAGTTTACGCAACGATGCGTAACTTGAATAAAAGCGCAGCTTTACAAAAAGAAATTAAAGTTCGAAATTTATCTATAGAACTCCTTGAATTAGACGTAACTAAAAACGATTCTATAGTAAACACTGTTGAAACTATTATCGATAAAGATGGTAAACTTGATATTTTGCTAAATAACGCTGGTGCAGGTTTTGCTAAAACTTTAGAACATGCCTCGCAAGAAGAGATAGATTGGGTTACCGATGTTAATTATACTGGAGTAATTCGTACATCT
>CALDTD010000019.1 GCA_937924345.1 uncultured Flavobacteriales bacterium
GGGAATTAGTATAATAGGTGCTAAAACGCAAATGTTAAGTTTTGACAAGCCAGACGAGAAAATGGTTTATTTCGAATTAGACGTTTCTAAAGCAGAAGGAATTGCAAAAGTAGAAGCAATAGCAAGTGGAAATAGAGAAAAGTCTTCGTTTGAAGTAGAAATAGATGTTGAAAATACTAATCCTGTAAGCAATAAATCTACAACTGAAATTTTAGAAGGTAGGGGAACAAAAGTAATCGACTTTAGTACTTTTGGAGTGCTTGGAAGTAACTATTCTAAAATAGAACTTTCTACGTTGCCACCGATGAATTTTACACAACGATTACAATATTTAATTCAATACCCGCATGGTTGTGTAGAGCAAACGACCTCTAGTGTTTTTCCTCAATTATTCTTAGCAGATATATTTGATATGCCTGTTCAGCAAAAGCAAGAAATTCAAAAAAATATACAAGCTGCAATTAACCGTTTAGGTAAGTTTCAAACTACTGATGGTGGAGTGGGGTATTGGATTGGAGATAGAAACCCTAATGATTGGGGAAGTAGTTATGCAGGTCACTTTTTATTAGAAGCAGAAAAGAAAGGTTATACTCTGCCACTTACTTTTAAAAATAATTGGATTAAGTATCAACAAAAACAAGCAAGAGCATGGAGACCAAGTTACAGAAGTTATACCAATGATTTAGCGCAAGCATATAGGTTATATACACTAGCTTTAGTGGGTAAGCCAGACTTATCTTCAATGAATCGATTAAAAGAGTTTTCTAAAATTTCTAACGATGCAAAATGGCGATTAGCAGCTGCTTATGCCTTGGCTGGGCAAAAAGAAGTGGCAAAAGCAATGTCAAATACTGCCAAGTTGAACTTTAAAACCTCAGAATATAATTACTATACCTACGGATCTGCCGATAGAAATAGAGCAATGGCTCTTGAGACTATGGTGTTGAATAATAACAGCAAAAAAAGAGAGATAGCAGAGTATATTGCAAAAGAGCTTTCTTCTA
This sequence comes from uncultured Flavobacteriales bacterium, assembly GCA_937924345.1. Taxonomy (GTDB): domain Bacteria; phylum Bacteroidota; class Bacteroidia; order Flavobacteriales_D; family Parvicellaceae; genus S010-51. The sequence continues at coordinate 1,005 of CALDTD010000019.1, forward strand.
ACCGTTGGATGAGTACGCAATCGACAGCTTATAGCTTATTAGCAATGGCTAAAATGGTGGAAAAAGGTGGTGGAAAAGCATTAAATATTTCTTATCAACTAAATAATGGCAAAACCATTAAAGTGAACACTAAAAGTGCCATTGCTATTCGGGATTTAGGAATTAGTTCAGGGGCAAATCAAATAACAATTAATAATGATAAAGAAAACACGGTTTATGCAAGAGTATTAACTTCTGGAATATTGCCATTTGGCGAAGAATTAGCAGAGTCTAGAGGGTTTAACGTAGATGTTAGTTATGAAGACACTAAAGGTAATAGAATAGATATTACACAGCTTTCTCAAGGAACATCAGTGGTGGCAAACATTTCTATTACAAATTTAAAGTATGAATATGTAAGAGATATTGCATTAACACAAACATTCCCTTCTGGTTGGGAAATTATTAATACTCGTTTTACAGATTTTGGAAACAGCAGCAGTACTAAAGATAATAAGGCGAACTATACAGATATTCGCGATGATAAAGTTCGGTATTACTTTGACTTAGGAAGAAACAAGACCAAGACTTTTAAGATCGAACTAAATGCATCTTATTTAGGTCAGTATTATTTACCTGGTGTGCAAGCAGAAGCAATGTACGACAATGATTTCTTTGTAAGAACAAAAGGGAAATGGATAGAAGTAGTGAAGTAATAACTTAAATAATAAGTCTGTTGACTTCCTACTTTTTTACTAAGTCCAACACCTTAAAAATAACAGCTACAAATAAAAAGAGCCAAGGAACTCCATGCAGAAGAAGGTCAAACCAATCTATAAAATGCATTGCATTTTCTCCAGAAAAAGCATTGCCGCCAAAAACCCATTTCAACTTGCCCCATAAGTGGGGTTCTGGCACAAAAGGCATAAGTCCTAACGTTAGAGAAGGAATAAGCCAAAGCCAAATGTTTTTATAAAAAGGTGTTTTAGACATTAGTTAATCTATAGTTTGCTTTTTAATAAGTTTGTAAAATCATTAGCTTGAATTACCCCAGACTCTCTCCAGAGTTGTTTTCCTTCTTTAAAAAGGATAAAAGTAGGTACACCGCGTACTTGAAACTTTTGAGCAACCTTAGGATTTTTATCTATGTCTATTTTTATAATTCTCACGGAACTATTTAAGTTGCTTTTTACATCTTTAAGTATAGGAGACATCGTTTTGCAGGGTCCACACCATTCTGCATAAAAGTCGATTAACACAGGTTGATCTCCATTAATAAGTTCACTAAACTTTGACATCTATTTTTACTTTAATAATTCTTTTTCTATGGCTTCTTTTAGAGCGCCTTTAGGTAAAGCACCTGCTTGCATCATTGGTTGGGCATCTCCCGAAGGTATAAATAATAAACTAGGAATACTTCTAATTTGAAAAGCAGCCGATAATTCTGGCTCTGCTTCAGTATCTATTTTATAGATGTTGATATGGTCTTTATATTCTTCAGATAACTCTTCAAGTGTCGGAGCTAAAGCTTTACACGGTCCACACCAATCTGCGTAAAAGTCAATAATTGCAGGTTTTGATCCTTTATATTTCCATTCCTTAGAAATGGTGTAATCAAAAATGTCAGTTTTAAATTTTTCTGTAGTTAATTTTATAGTAGGCATAATTTATATGTTTAGCCTTTGGACGTTAATTTTTTTTAATGCTGACAAACACTTCAGTTACTTTATTAAGTTGAACCATGTTTCGAAAATAATTTTTCCATCTTCATTTCTTAATTCTTTGTCGGCAGCTCTTTCAGGGTGAGGCATCATTCCAAATACATTTTTATTTTTATTGCAAATTCCAGCAATATTTTTTAGTGCACCATTTGGGTTTGCTTCTGTTGTAATTGCTCCCGATTCATCACAGTATTGAAATAATATTTGATCATTTTCCTCTAACGATTTTAGTGTTTGTTCGTTGGCAAAGAAACGACCTTCTCCATGTGCAATTGGAATTTTGTATGCTTTTTCAGAATCTAAATCTTTAGTTAGTGGAGCTGTTTTAGAAATAGGCTTTAGATAAGTGTTTTTACAAATAAACTTTTGATTATTATTATGTAATAAAGTACCTTCTAGCAAGCCAGATTCGCATAATATTTGAAATCCATTACAAATCCCAAGAACATAACCTCCATTATTAGCATGGGTTATCACTTCTTTCATAACGGGCGAAAAATTAGCAATAGCACCAGATCTTAAGTAATCTCCATAAGAAAATCCACCTGGTAAAACGATTACATCGGCACCCTTTAGGTTTTGATCTTTATGCCAAAGTTCTTCAACTTCTAAATTCATAATATCTCTAAGGACATAAACCATGTCTTTATCGCAGTTAGATCCAGGGAATGTAATCACTCCAAACTTCATAATAATTCTTATTTAAAAAAGTAATGAATAATCACAAAAATAAACGATTTATTGTGACTCAAGGTGTTAAAGTATCCAAATCTTGACTTTTTTCTAATTTCGAAAATGGATTCAACTTTATTTATCTTTACTTTGATATCTTTACCCGCTAAAACTTATTGGCATAATTAGTGATTATTAGTTTGTATAATAGTCTTTAAAATTTGGCGCTTATGAAATCAGTACATTACTATTTAACTTTATTTTTAACGATTCTTCTTGCAAGCGCTTACTCGCAAGGTAATAAGGTAAATTATGATCGAGATACCAAATGGAATTTTGGTATAAATGCTGGTGCAACTTGGGCAGAGAAGGAATTAAACTTTGTAAATAGTCCAGGTTTTAGTGGTGGCTTAACATTAGGTAGGTCAATTTACGAGAAAGAAGGTAAACTGCTCTCTTTTGATTTGAGAGGGCGTGTCCTTTGGGGACAAACTGAAGGGTGGAGTTCGTTACCATATACAGATACAGTTTTAGTTCAAAATGCTGGTGGTTTAAGGTATGAAAATTATCGTTTAGTTTATACGGAAGGAGCGCTAGAGTTAGTCGTAAATGCACACAGGCTAAGAGAGCAGACAGGTGTTTTGTTATATGGTTTTGGAGGCGTTGGTTGGGTGTCTCATTCGGTTAAGCATAATTATAAGGATGGGAATGTTTTTTATGATTACAGTACGGTAGACTCAACCGCTGGTAAAGAAATGATTGCAGAACAGTTAAGCTCTAGTTTTAATGATCTTGATTGGGAAACAGACAATGCTTTTTTTAGCGGAAGACAAACAAAGGTAATGCCTTCGCTAGGTATTGGATTAGGGTATCAAATTTCTCCTCGTTTTTCTATAGGAGTAGAGCATAAAGTTACTTTTGCTTTGTCAGATAACAATCTAGATGGTCATTTAGATGGAAGAAATGATCGTTACCATTATACTAACGTTAATTTACGATGGAATTTGTTTAGGGGGAATAGTAATGGAGGGTCGAGCTATGATCCAGATGGTAGACCAATTAATAATAATAACAGTTTTGGAAGGCCTTCAAATACAGGAGGAGGAAACTCACCTAACAGTACAAATACTGTTCAAACAAAAAATCCAAGAGTTAATGTTACAACACCTTCCGTCAATTACGCTACAACTTCAACTGTAGGATATACTGTAAACGCAGAAATTCGATATGTAGATAAAAGAGAAGATGTAGTCTTTAAACACAATGGGCGAATCATTAATAACTTCTTTTTTAATGCCTCAACAAATAAGTTTTCTTGCAATGTTAACCTATACCAAGGCTCAAATACTTTTGAGGTAACTGGAATAAATAATATAGGAGCAGATAGTGATTCTAAAACAATAAATTACGCCGAAAGATGTGATGAACCAATTATTACATTCTTAAACCCTTCTTCAAACGGACTAACAATTAATAATCAAAACCTAAATATTGAAGCTAGAATAACTAATGTTGTCAGTAGAAATGATATTCAGCTTTTATTTAATGGAGTTCAGATTAATAATTTCACCTATTCTAATAATGTTTTAAGAGCAAATTTCACTGCAGTTTCGGGGAATAATAATGTAGGGATTTTGGCTAGAAATAATTGTGGCGAAAAGTCGATTAGTAGGTCCGTAAATTATACAAAAACTCCTGAACCAACGAATAATTTTCCGCCAGTAGTTACATTTTCAAACCCAATAACTTCTCCGTTTACTGTTAACAGCGCTCAGTATAATATTAGTGCAAATGTGAAAAATGTAGCAAACGCATCAAATATTCAGTTTAAAGTTAATGGAATAAGAAGTAACCTTTTTAATTTTAATGCTTTAACCAAAGTTTTAACAGCTACAATTAATTTGCAGGATGGTAATAATTTTGTGGAAGTTATTGGGACTAATAATTTTGGTTCAGATACTAAATCTATATTACTAAGAAGAAAAGTTTTAGAACAAGGATTTAAGCCAGTAGTTTCAATTACTTACCCTTCTGCTGATCCATTTAGAGTGAGCACTAATACTAGTGTTGTAAATGGAACGGTAAAAAATGTTACTTCAAGTAATCAGATTAGTGTTTCTGTTAATGGAGTTAGTATTACTAACTTTAATTATAACTCTGGAACAAGTAAAATTAGCTTAACAGCAAATCTAAACGTTGGGACAAATATTATAAAAATAAAAGGAACGAATAATTACGGATCAAACGAAAAGCAGATAACAATTGTTTATAAGAAAAAAGCTGTTTTAAGTCCCCCAGTAGTTCAATTTACTTCCCCTGCTACTTCCCCAAAAACTGTACTCGTTCCTACTGTTAAAATTGTGGCAAAAGTTTTAAATGTAACTAGTGCATCCCAAATTCAAATAACCAGAAATGGAAACCCAATCTCTGTTTTTAATTTTGATAGTGGGACTAAAGTATTAACCTTTAATACTCGTCTCGTTAATGCGGATAACAATTTTACAATTACGGCTACAAATATCTCTGGTCAAGATAGTAAGTCAACTACAGTTGTTTTGAAAAGAGAAGTATTAACAGCTCCGCCAATTGTTACTATTCTAATTCCAAGTATAAATCCTTATACTACAGAAGCTTCAAGCGAAACTATAACAGCAAAAGTCGATAATGTTTCTAATAAAAGTCAAATCGTAGTTAATGACAATGGTCAATCAGTTTCAAACTTTACTTTTGATAATACTACAAAATTAGTAACCTACACAGCCCGATTAAAAGCAGGTGTGAGTACTATAACTATTTCTGGAACGAATAATTCTGGTTCTGATTTAAAAATACAAAAAATAGAACGAAAAAGGCCTTGTGAAACTCCAGTTCTTTCGTATCAAATCCCTAACGTTTCTCCACACAATCATGTTGGTAGAAATGGAAATATGGCATTTACTTTTAGTTCTAGAAATGTAACTAACCCTAGAAGTGTAACGGTAAAATTAAATGGTTCTGTTATACCAAGTAATTTAGAAAGTATTAATGGGAATATTTATGGAACGGCGCCTTTAAAAGAAGGTCCTAATAAATTGATTGTTTCGGTTGAAAATAAATGCGGAAACACGACTAAAACAATTGATGTACTTTATAAAAAACCTATGTCTAAATTAGACCCTCCTATAGTAACCATTAAAACACCAAGTAGTTTTCCTCACACTACTACTAGTGCATTTGTTACTATTACAGGAAAGGTTATAAATGTTTCTAGTCAAAATAGTATTCAAGTGTCACTGGATGGCTTTTCAATTCCATTTGCATACAACACATCAACCAAGCTCTTATCAATAAAGGTATCTTTATCTGAGGGGAGCCATAAGGTAAAGATAACGGCAAGAAATAATAATGGAGTAGATACAGAAACATTTGACTTAGTTCGGTTGGGAGGTACAGTTCCAAAAGTCGTATTTACAAATTTAGGTAAGAATAACTCTTATAATAACCCTACAATCAGTCCTGGGATCACTTATCAAGTTCGTGGAAGAGTTAAAGGTTTTAATAGTGCAACTGTAAATGCTTACGTAAATGGAAGTAGAGTTTCTAATTTTAATTATAACACAAGAACAGGAGAGTTCGTTATACCAATTCGTTTTTCTACTCAAGGACAGGGTACTCAGAGAAGGGCGAAAGTAGAGGTAAAGGCAACAAATAGTTTTGGACAAAGTGAGAAAAAAGGATATTTAGTTTATACTGTACAAAGCATTAATACAGATCCTTCAGGAGGCGGTTCTAGACCGAATGTTGTAAAAAAGCCAGTCCAGAAAAAGCCAGTTTATAAGCCAAAACCCTCAAAAGTAATTTCAAAGCCGGTTGCTAAACCAAAACCTAAAGTCGTTCCTCAAAAAAATGAGCCTCAAAAGCAGGTGTCAAAAATGCCTAATACATCTGTAGTTAAAAAACCAGTAAATAAAAATATTAAAGACATGAATAGTTTAAAAGAGGGGCTTAAGACAAAACCTTAATAGTTATAATTTAATTATTGCTAATGTCTTACTTCTGTCAGTTTCCTGTAAAACTATCGACATACTTCTAGATAGGCTTCTGCCCTAAGTCGTTTTTTTTGTATATTGTAGAATAATTTAAATTAAAAACTATGCGTAAGTTTTATAAGTTAGCCTTTGTTTTCTTTTTTACTACTAGCTTTGTAGCTCAACATCATAATCATATAGATCATACTAATGTTAGGGATGGAGAAAAAGTAGAGTACTGTGTTACGCATAAAAAGTTAGAAAAGGTTTTAGCAGATCCTATAAAGGCAAATGCTTTTTCAGCTCTTCAACAACAGTTGGCACAGGAAGAACAGACTAGAAGTTTAAATAAAGCAGGTACTATTTACAAAGTGCCTATTGTTTTTCATGTTTTACACAATGGTGGAAGCGAGAATATAAGTAGAGCACAAATTTTAGATGCTTTAGATATCCTAAATGAAGATTTTAGAAAGCAAAATTCTGATGCAAATAATGTAGTTTCAGCGTTTCAAGGAATGCCTTCGGATATAGAAATTGAATTCGTTTTAGCAACTAAAGCACCAAATGGTCAGTGTTTTAGTGGTGTTACAAGAACTCAATCTCCACTTACAGTAGAGCCTGTTCCTCAATTTTCTTGGCAATTTGGAGGCGAAGAACAAGTTGACGCGGTTTTTGAAGGTAATGATGTCTATCAAGGTAATTGGTCTCACACTAGATATTTAAATGTTTTTATTTGTAAAGAGATAGGAGGTGCGGCTGGTTATACTTTTAATCCTGGTACAGGAAACTCAACCTTTTTCAATAGTATTTTTATGTTGCATAATTATATGGGTTCAATTGGTACAAGCATACCACAGTTAAGCAG
>CALDTD010000020.1 GCA_937924345.1 uncultured Flavobacteriales bacterium
GGAATACCTATCCCTATTTTTTTATAGGCAATACCTTCTGTTTGTAAAGGCCGAAGAGGAACCCAATCAGTTCCATTCAAACTTCCTTTAGGACTATGGTAAAAAGCATTTAACCCAGCATGAGCATAAGTTTCAAACGAAACGTAGTATCTACCTCTATTTCCTACATCGTTGATTTTATATAAATATCCCTCTGCCCTAGCAGTAAGGTCAAAAATGTTATTTTTAAATCTTAAATTCCTTCCTGCTCTACCTTTGTTGGACGAAAGCTTATCATCGCCCTTAATTGCACTATAATTAAAAGCTACATTTACCCCTACATAATCATTGATCTTTCTTCTAGCAAACAAACTTGCTGCAGTTCTACTTTGAGGCACTTTCATATCCCAAACAAAACCTCTTCTATCTTTTTCATCACCTCCAATGTCACCTAAATAATTAGCTGCACCTAATCTTATACCGATATCTGTTTTGTAAAAACCAGATGAAAGCTGACCAAATGTGTATATAGAAACTACACTAATAACTAATGTAATTATGTATTTTATACTATTCATAACATACAAATTTATACATATCTATCTATAAAACAAATACCAGCAATATAATTTAGGTTAATTACCTCCCTTTTGTTGACAAACTTTAAAAATAGTTAACTAACCTTTAACATTTACAAGTAAAGAAAAGATAATTCTTACATTTGATTTCTAATGCAAGAAAAGAAAAAAAACAGTTTTAATCTCACACTCTTAAAACGAATTTTAAGCTACATAACCCCTTATAGGGGTAAATTCTACTTTGCACTTTTTATTACTTTATTTATTGCTGCAATAAGTATTTTAAGACCTACTATAATTGGTAAACTTGTTGGAAACAGTATCGCTAACAAAGACAATGATGGATTACTAATCGGAACTATTGTAGTTATACTTATCCTTTTTGTAGAGGCTATTGGAAGCTATTTTAGAAGTTATGTAGCTCAAGAACTAGGGCAAAATGTAATAAGAGATATTCGTAATCAGATTTTTAGTCATATAACTAAATTAAAACTTTCTTTTTTTGACAACAACCCAATTGGTATGTTAGTTACAAGAGTAATTAGTGACATTGAAACAATGGCTGATATTTTCTCACAAGGTTTCATTATGATAATTGGTGACTTACTTACAATTATTTTTGTGATTGGGACTATGTTATACATTAATTGGGAACTAACTTTAATTGTAATCATTCCTATTCCTATATTATTATGGGCTACTAAGATTTTTAAAAATGCAATAAAAAAAGCTTTTCAAGAGGTAAGAAATGAAGTTTCTAAATTAAACACATTTGTCCAAGAACATATTTCTGGAATCAAAATTGTGAAAATTTTCAATCGTGAAAAAGTAGAAATAGACCGTTTCGAAAAAATTAATAAAAAGCACAAAACAGCACACATAAAATCTATTTGGGCTTATTCTATTTTCTTTCCAGTTGTAGAAAACTTAAGTGCGCTTTCTATCGCTCTACTTGTTTTTTACAGTTTATTTAAAATTAATACTCCAGATGCAAACGTAGAACAAATTATTACAGAATTAACTTCCTTTATTTTATTTGTACAAATGTTGTACCGCCCCATAAGAATGCTGGCCGACAAGTTTAACACCCTACAAATGGGGCTAGTTGGATCTGAACGCGTTTTTAAACTATTAGACAACCAAGAATTTGTAATAAACACTCCAGATAAAGAAACTGCTAACTTTAATGGAACCATCGAATTTGAAAAACTTTGGTTTGCATATAACAAAGAACAATATGTACTTAAAGATATCTCTTTTAAAGTTAAGAAAGGAGAAACAGTAGCTATTGTAGGCGCTACTGGAGCAGGAAAATCTTCGATTATAAACTTATTAAGTCGTTTTTACGAATATCAAAAAGGAACTATCTGTATAAACGGAAAAGACTTAAGGAGCATCTCTATTGAGCAAATAAGATCTTCAATAGCAGTTGTTTTACAAGATGTTTTTCTATATTCTGATAGTATCTTGAACAATATAACGCTTGGAGAAAAAAGCATTACAAAAGAGGAGGTAATAAAAGCCGCCAAATTGGTTGGTGCGCATAACTTCATAATGAAATTGCCTGAAAACTATAATTTTAATGTAAAAGAAAATGGAGGAATGCTATCTGTGGGCCAACGACAACTTATTTCTTTTCTTAGGGCATACGTTTACAACCCTTCTATCCTTATTTTAGATGAAGCTACCTCTTCTGTAGACTCTGAATCTGAAGAATTAATACAACTAGCTATTGACAAACTTACTGAAGGCAGAACATCAATAATTATTGCTCATCGATTATCAACTATAAAAAAAGCGACAAAAATAATTGTTCTAGAAAAGGGAAAAATAATGGAAATGGGGTCTCATGAGGAACTTTTAAGCCAAGAAGGGTTTTATAGAAATTTATACGAAAGCCAATTTAAAGGAGAATAATTTTATTTTTGTCATTTAACTCACAATAAATAACACATGCGTTAGTTCTGTAACG
>CALDTD010000021.1 GCA_937924345.1 uncultured Flavobacteriales bacterium
TTACGGAGGTAGAAATAATATTCAACACCATTTTTTGAGCTGTTCCAGACTTCATTCTTGTACTACCTGTTACAAACTCTGGTCCAACTTCTGGACAAACCCCGTATTTAGCGAGTTTATCAATTGGGCTATTAGGATTGCAAGTAATACTTCCGGTAATAATTCCTTTAGAATTACATTTTTCTAAAGCACCTATAACATAAGGTGTAGTTCCAGAAGCTGCAATACCTATTACAACATCATCTTTATTAATATTATGTTGTTTTAAATCTTCCCAACCTTTATTTTTACTATCCTCAGCAAATTCAACAGCACTTCTTATAGCTTTATCTCCTCCAGCAATTAACCCAACAACTAAACCGTGCTCTACACCAAAAGTAGGCGGACATTCAGAAGCATCTACAACACCTAATCTTCCACTTGTTCCTGATCCCATGTAAAAAAGTCTGCCTCCATTTTTCATTTTAGAAACTATGGCATCTACTAATTTTTCAATTCTATACTTTTCTAATTCAACAGCAAATGCAACTGTTTTATCTTCATTATTAATATTTTCTATTAATTCTAGAGTTGACATTTCTTCTAAATTATTATAATTAGAAGGTTGTTCAGTCGTTTTAGTAAAACTCATCTTATTCATTTAATGCTATTGATTGGACTGTAAAAAAGTCTCTGAAACTAAAGTTTCCACCTGCTTATTTTGTGGTGTAAAGCGATTATTGTTTGATCCACCTGCAGTATTATGCTTAGGATGCCACTTCCATAAAAAGCCTCCTTCAAACCACTCTTGACCCCAAAAACGACAAAACAAAGCTTCATAGGCATTTGTCTGAGCTTGTTCATTAAAAGTACTATTAGATCCCTCTTCCCAAGGTTCTCTTCCAGTGTAATCCACATTTCGATAACCAAATTCTGTAAAGATTACATGCTTACTAGTACTATTACTTAAAGACTTAATGGCATTAAAATCGTTTTCCCAACCGTTATAACACTCCTCTACGGTTGGAGTTTTCTTTGTAGAAACAGGAAAATAAGCATCAATACCAATAAAATCTAGCTTTGACCAAAAAGAAACATTTTGATAGTTATCCCAATTTGCAGCATAAGTAATTGGCCCATTGTAAACAGTACGAACAGAATCTATCAATTGATTCCAAAATTGAGGTCTTTTTACAACTACCTTTTTTAATTCAACACCAATACAAAAGGATTCTGCTTGCATAGAATCAGCCACGAATGCAAAGTCCAAAATATATTTTTTATAAGACTCTTCAAATGTCTGCCACTCTTGCTCGGTATTATAATCAATTGCACCAACCCAAGTTCCCATTGCCCAAATATGAGGCTTTACCATTACTTTTAAGTCTTGATTGTGGCATAGTTCTATTATATCAATTACGCCTTTTCTCGTTTCTCCATACCACTGAAAAGACTGTCCATATTGTACAGAGTCATCACCATTTTGAATAAAAGCAAATGGCATAGTCGTGACCCAAGTAGCATTAATCTCCTTTATTGGTAAAACATGAGAATTGTCTATTGCATAACTTACATTTTCGAAACTAACACCATTCATATTTGTTTTAGTAATTAAACACTTTTCTGCAGGCTCTGTACAAACAGTTTCATCAACACTACCTTTTTCTAGTGTTTTATTTTTAACACAACTAATTAAAATAAAGAAATAACAAAAACTAAATATTAGAATTTTCATAAGATAATAAAGATATGATTTTTTAATCACTAAAAAGTAATTTATTACTTTTTGATTTAAGATCAAGATTACCTATGATGATAAGGTTCATTCTTTAAAATAGTAAAACCTCTGTAAAGCTGTTCTTTAAAAATCATACGTACCATCTGATGCGAAAAAGTCATTTGAGATAAAGCTACTTTTTGATTACTCCTTTTATAAACTTCATCGCTAAAACCATAAGCTCCACCAATTACAAAAACTACTGTTTTAACTCCAGAGTTCAATTGTTTTTGCAAAAAATCACTAAAACCTACAGAATTAAACTCTTTGCCTTTTTCATCTAATAAGACGAGGTAATCTGAGGCTTCTAATTTCCCTAAGATAAGTGCTCCTTCTTTTTCTTTTATTTCGGATTCAGAAAGATTTTTCACCTTTTTTAATTCAGGAATTATAACTTCCTCAAATCTAATATAGTGCTTCAATCGTTTCTCATATTCTTGCTCACCTTCTATCAGGTAATTTTTAATTGTTTTGCCTAAGGCGATGAGTTTAACTTGCATAAATAAACAGGTATTTTAATAATCAAAGCGTTTTATTAACTTTGACAAATATAATGATAAGCAATAAACCATGAAGATTAAAGATTTTGTAGCGCTTGCAATAGAAGAAGATATAAAAGATGGCGACCATTCAGCTTTGGCATGTATTCCAGCAAGTGCAAGAGGAAAAGCAAAACTTTTAGTAAAAGAAGATGGAATAATAGCAGGTATAGAAATTGCAAAAGAGATTTTTAAAGCCTTTGATGATTCTGTCGTATTTGAACAGTTGATTAATGATGGTGAAAATGTAAAATACGGAGATATTGCATTTTATATAGAAGGTTTCTCTCAAAAGTTGTTAGGTTCTGAGCGTTTAGTATTAAACATTATGCAGCGTATGAGCGCTATTGCTACGTTAACAAATAAATTTGTAGAAGAGATTGGAGATTTACCAACCAAAATATTAGATACTCGTAAAACAACTCCACTGATACGTTTCTTAGAAAAACAAGCTGTAAAAATCGGTGGAGGAGAAAATCATAG
>CALDTD010000022.1 GCA_937924345.1 uncultured Flavobacteriales bacterium
ATCTAGAGCGGTTGGGGGAAATAACAGCGTACGAAATTAGCAAAGAGTTACTATTTAAGTCAACAGAAATCTATTCGCCCTTAGGTGTGGCAGAAATGAATATAATAGAGCAGCAACCTGTTGTTGCAACTATATTAAGGGCAGGACTACCTTTGCATCAAGGTTTTTTAAACTACTTCGATAATTCTGACAATTGTTTTATTTCTGCTTACAGAAAACATACCAATAATGAAGATTTTGATGTAGAAATAGAGTATCTATCTAGTCCAGATATAGATGGTAAAGTTGTTATATTAAATGATCCTATGATTGCTTCTGGTGCATCTATGGTTTTAGCATATAAAGCTTTGTTAAGTAAAGGAAAGCCAAAGCATGTGCATGTTGTTGGGGTAATAAGTAGCTTAGAAGGAATCAACTATGTAAAGAAAAATATGCCTGCAAATACTACAATTTGGGTAGGTGCAATTGATGAGGAAATGACTGCTCAATCCTACATTGTACCAGGTTTGGGAGATGCAGGAGATTTGGCTTTCGGCGAAAAAACAGATTATTAAAAGAAAAGGCTACATTTTAAATTGTAGCCTTTTTCTTTTAAATTATTTCTTCAGAGAACGTTGTTCTTTTTTATATTTTCTAAACTCACGTTCTATGTGGTAAAGTTTAGCCACTTTTTTTGGAGGCAAAATACTTAGAAACTTTTCGTTGTATTTTTTGTCAATAATTAGATCTGCTTCTTTACGTTCAAGTGTTTTGTTAAGTAACATCTTTACTTCAGCATCTGTCATTTCTTCAATCTTTTTCTTAGGATGATCCTTTTTTTCTCCTTTTATTCGTTTTCGAGCAGCTTTCCTATCTTCTTCTCTTTGCTCATAAACTGGCCAGAGAGCTTTGGATTCTTCGGGAGTAAGAGTAAGCCTTTCTGTTATAAATGCTATTTTTTGAGCTTTCCTTTCTTCTTTTTTTACTGATTTTATTCCTTTTTGAGCAAAAGCTGTAAAAGTGAAAGCTAAAATTGTTAAGGTTGTTAAAATGTAGGTTTTCATAATTCTTCAGTTTAGTTATAGTTATTAAATAAATGAGTTGATTATTCTATATCATACTCTTCATATTCATATTCAAAATAATCATCAAAATCTTCTGCAGTGATTTCAATAGACTTTATAGGTCTTTGCAACGTGCTAGCTAAAAGTTGCAATTCTTCGGTGTCATCAAAATTAATTGTGTAATCTATTTCATGTTCATCATAAATAAATAAAGTTTCTATATCACTTTCAGTTAGGTTATTAAACTTTTTTTCAAATGCCGTGTAACTTTCAGTAGGTAGTTTTTGGTTGGGTTTTATAATAAAAATACCAAGTAAAATTACTACTGCTATTCCAATAAAACTTCCAAAGATTAATATTGATCGTTTTTTAATAGAAATCTCATTGTCTGTTATTTCCATTAGTTTATTTGGTAGCTCCTCAAAGTAATTTGTTGGAACATTTTCTAATCTTTCTTTTGGTAATTGATTTAGAAGTTTAGTTATATCTGATATGTTGTTTTCTTCCTTCACTTGTTAGTATGACTTTGTTTTTTAATAAAGGTTTAATGACTGGTTAAACTTTTTTCAATTTTTTTTACCGCATGGTGATAACTTGCTTTTAATGCTCCTATAGAAGTTTCTGTGATTTCTGAAATTTCTTGATAAGAGAGTTCTTCATAATATTTTAAATTAAAAACAATTCGCTGCTTCTCTGGTAGTCTTGAAATGGCTAGAGCTAATCTCTGTTCAATTTCATTAGCATCCATTTTTATAGCATCTTGTGTTGTAGATAATTCGAATGATTCGTTATTTGTAGATAGAATAGTCCTATTTTTATTCGATATAAAACTTAACGATTCGTTTGTCGCAATGCGGTAAATCCAAGTGAAAACTTTTGAGTCTCCTTTGAAGTTTGGTAGTGCTTTCCAAACTTTAACAAATGTGTTCTGGGTTACATCATTTGCATCTTCATGATTTTGCAAAATACTTCTAGCATGCCAATATATTTTTTGGTTATAAGCTAAGACAATAGCTTCAAAGGCTAATTTATTCTTCTTGTTTTTTAAATGTGTTAATACATCTTTGGTTATTATGTCTTTTTCATTCGATGGCATACATTATAGTAGACTTCAATTTTTAACAAAGGTTTAATTTAGGTAAAAAATATTTTTTTTGATATTCATTAGGCAACTATTCAAAATATAAATAGATGTTTAATATATTCGCAATCGTTATCTCAAACAAATGGAAGAAACAGAAGAGAAAAAAGTAACTGCAGCTGATTTAGTGCATCAATTTAGTGACGATTTGTTTCGTTTTGCTTTTAGTAAAACTAAAAATAAAGTAGTTTCAGAAGATCTTGTTCAAGATACTTTTATTGTTGCAGTAACTAAGTTAAACACTTTTCGAGGAGAAAGTACACATAAGACTTGGCTTATTTCTATTCTAAGAAATAAAATTGCCGATTATTATCGAAAAAAAGCAAAAGATAATATTTCAGATAAAGAATTAGACGATCAAACTTTCACATTTAAAAAAACAGGATGTTGGAACGAAGAAAGTACACCTTTTGTCTTTGAAGATACTAGTCATTTATTAGACAACCCTGCGTTTAATCTTATTTTTTCAGATTGTATAGAAGGTTTACCTCCGCTTTGGAACAGTGTGATTAAGATGAAATATATTAATCCTAAAAAAAGTAAAGAAATCTGTAAGGAATTAAACATTACCGATACAAATCTATGGCAAATAGTACATCGTTCTAAATTAAAGCTAAAAGATTGTTTAGACGGGAAATGGATTAAAAAAGGGTATTAAACTATGTCTTGCGAAAAAGTAACCATGTTGGTAGAAAAGTCTAAGGTAGACTCGCTTTCTTTTAAGGAGATAATAACCTTAAAACTTCATTTAAGAAAGTGTGTTAATTGTAATCATTACAATCAATTGAGTGATCAATTGGACCAGTTGTTCGAGGGAGTAGTAAAAGAAGAATCAAAGAACATTACTTTATCAGATAAAAAGAAACAAGATATACTAGATTTAGTGCGTAAAGCAGAAGGATGCGAGTAAAAGTTTTTTTGCAATACTAGTTTTGTTGATTAGGATTTATTTTCCATTTATTACATTGTTATTAGTTGTTTACTTAAATAGCAACAATCAATTGTTTATTTCCTTTAAAAGTTTATATATTCGTAGAAGAAGTTAACTTGTTTTTAACAATGT
>CALDTD010000023.1 GCA_937924345.1 uncultured Flavobacteriales bacterium
TTCAAAAATTGCTCCTGTGTAATAGTTTAGTCCTCTAGCTAGAGTAACATCAAACTCTAATTTTGCAGTAGAAAGTCCTATAGCATTTACTGTATCAAATACTTCTTTTAATTCATCTAGCCCTTTTAATCCTATTTCAGATTCAGCTAGCATTTCTCGCATCTCAACTAATACATTGTCAATACTACCGTTTAATTGAAATAATGGTTTTATTTTTTCAATAGCTTCAGTGCTAATTCCTTTTTTTGTTAATTCATTTACAACACCATCTTCCCCAATTTTATCTAGTTTGTCTATAGCAACAGTAATATCAATTATACGTTCAGATTCGCCTGTTATATCAGCAATTCCAGTCAGAATTTTACGATTATTTACTTTTATCGAAAAATCTGGAACGTTTAAATTCGTTAACACTTCATCAAACAATTGAATGAGTTCAACTTCATGGATTAATGAATCGCTTCCAATAATATCTGCATCGCACTGAAAGAATTCTCTATACCTTCCTTTTTGAGGGCGGTCTGCTCTCCAAACAGGTTGTATTTGGTAGCGTTTAAAAGGAAAAGCAATATCATTTTGATGCTGAACAACGTAGCGAGCAAAAGGAACTGTTAAGTCGTAACGTAATGCTTCTGCACATAATGTATGTTCTAGTTGTCCTTGTGTTATCTCATCTTTTTCGATTACTTTATTGACCGCTCTAAGCAATTTTTCACCGCGGTTCAATACCTTAAAGATTAAGTTGTCTCCTTCTTCACCATATTTACCAGTAAGAGTTTCTAGTTTTTCCATAGATGGAGTCTCTATGGGCATAAAGCCAAAATGCGTAAATGATTTTTTAATCGTGTCAAAAATATAGTTTCGTTTTAAAATTTCGGTAGGAGAGAAGTCTCTTGTTCCTTTTGGTATAGAAGGTTTTGCCATTTTCTTTTTTAAATATTCGCTTTATACATTTTACAAAAGTAAGATAACTCACTAAGTATAAAAATCTGTAAGCCTTAAATTCACGATAACTTGCTCGATATGTTTATATTTTGGCATTAGATATTCGATTTAAGTTTGTTATTTTTGCTCAAAATGTAATTAACTCTGTTATGAATGTTTACCTAGATAATGCAGCAACTACGCCAATGGCACCTGAAGTTTTTGATGCTATGGCTCCTTTTATGAAAGAACACTTTGGAAATCCTTCTTCTACACATGCATTTGGAAGAAAGACCAAAAATGCTATCGAAATGGCTCGAAAATCAATAGCAAAGGAATTGCACGCTGAACCGATGGAAATTGTTTTTACATCTGGAGGTACGGAAGCAGATAACATGGCATTAAGATGTGCTGTCGCGGATTTAGGTGTGACAAGAATTATTACTTCATGTATAGAACACCATGCTGTTGGTCATACGGCCGAAAGTTTGGTAATTTCTGATAATGTAGAGTTAGTGCTTGTAAAATTGACCGAAAAGGGGAGTGTAGATCTTCAGGATTTAGAACGTTTATTAAAGTCGAGCGATAAGAAAACATTAGTTTCTTTAATGCATGGAAATAATGAGATAGGTAATTTAATTTGTTTAAAAACAGTGACCAATTTGTGTCATCAAAACAATGCTTTATTTCATTCTGATACTGTTCAGACAATGGGGCATTATCGTTTTGATTTAAAAGAAGTTCCGGTTGATTTTATAACGTGTGCTGCACATAAGTTTCATGGGCCAAAAGGGGTTGGTTTTTTGTTTGTGAATAAAAAGAATAAATTAAAAACACTTATTCATGGAGGTTCTCAAGAAAGGGGGCATCGCGGAGGGACAGAAAATTTATACGGAATTATTGGGTTAGCGAAAGCTGTAGAGTTAGCTTACAGTGATTTGGATGAACATCAACAACAAATTCAAGGCTTAAAAACCTATATGAAAGAGGATTTAGTGAAAATTGATTCTAATATTTCTTTTAACGGAGAGCTAGAAAATGAAAAGTCACTGTATACGGTTTTAAATGTTTGTTTTCCCGAAAGTGAAAAAAGCGGGATGTTTTTATTTAATTTAGATATTAACGGTATTGCGGCTTCGGGAGGAAGTGCTTGCTCTTCTGGAAGTAATCAAGGGTCGCATGTTTTGTCTGCTTTAGAAAAAACAAATCCTTGCCAAGCTATTCGTTTTTCTTTTGGTAGATATACCACCAAGGAAGAAATTGATTATGCTTTGAGCAAGATTAAAGAAATGTTATAATTGGTTTAGGTTTAACCTCTAGTAAATATATATTCATTTTCAGACGATAATCTTGGGTTAAACGCGTATCCATCGATATCAAAAGCTTGTAACTCTTCTTTTTTAGTTAAATTATTTTCGATTATAAAACGAGCCATTTTCCCTCTAGCATTTTTGGCATACATCATTACAATCTTGTAAGTATCGTTTTTATTTTCTTTGAAGTTACAAGTTATTACCTCGGCGTTTAATTGCTTAGGCTTAATTGCTTTAAAGTATTCGTTAGAAGCAAGGTTAACAAGTATATCTTCTTGTTCTAATTCTTTGTTTAATTGATTCGTGATCTTATCATCCCAAAATTGATACAAATTTTTAACCTTAGCGTTATAATCTAATCGTGTTCCCATTTCTAATCGGTAGGGTTGCATTAAGTCTAGAGGTTTTAATAAACCATATAGTCCACTTAATATTCTTAATTTATCTTGTGCTACTTTTAGATGCTTTTCACTTAAACTTTCGAAATCTAAACCTTTATAAACTTCTCCAGTAAATATATAGCCGGCTTGTTTAGCATTTTTTGGTGTAAACGGTAATTCCCAAGTGTTGTATCGGTCTATGTTTAAATCTACCAGTTGAGGGCTTATTTTCATTAAG
>CALDTD010000024.1 GCA_937924345.1 uncultured Flavobacteriales bacterium
ATAGACAATAGAGTAATTAAAAAGATTAATCGCATTTAAAATAATAGATGTAACACAAAAGAAGAACAATTATACCAAACAGAATTAAGTTCACGTTACTTTTTTTAATCGCTGCCCTATTAGGAAATTGAAACTCGATTAATTGAAGGTTTTTATTTTCCATATCCAACAAGTAAACGCCATCACAGTCTATTGCTGTTGCATACTCTAACAACTGTCTTCTTGTGCTTCTGTTTTTGATTGAAATAGCAGATTTTCCAGACTTTACCTCAACCACAAACACTTCTCCCTCTTTCTCTACTAAATAATCTACATTAACTGTAGAAATTTGTTCTTCTCCGTCTACCCAATAAGTATGATCAAATGGTAATTGCTCACCCACAACTTTAAACCCTTTTGAAACTAAGAATTTAGCTGCTTTCTGCTCTAATTTAACACCTCTCCTAAACCTTTTTCTTTGTCTTTTACTTTTAGAAAAGTTACCATACCATAATTTTAAAGAAATTAACCCTAAACAAAAGCAGGTAAATATGAGGATTATTTTTTCCATAAATTGACTTACTTATTAGAAATTAATCTTATTTAAACTATCAACTATTGCCTTTTCTATAGGGTTTAAGTCCTTATTGTAAACATAAAAAGACTTCCATTCAACATTCTCAATTCCTTTAGGCACTCCTTCTACAGTACCATAATCATCATAAATATTTAAATCAGTCAAACATGGAAAACTATCAAGGCATATCCTTCTTAAATCTAATGAGTCTCGTCTGTAAGCACCAATAAATAAATTACTTATCGACTTTAAACTTGTAAAATCTAACCCTTTAAATGTAGAATGATGAAGGCGTAAAGATTTTAAATTATTAAGCCCTATCTTTTCATCATCAATGATTATGTTAGATTTTGATGCTTCTAAATAGATTAATTGATTCAATAATTTAGCTTCTGTTTCAAGTAAAGTTCCCCAAGTTTCTAAATGAATTAATTTAGGCAAAATAATTCCTTTGAGTATTGTTTTTCTTATTCCTCCAATTTTTAAACGCTCTAATTCCTTAAACTTATTAAACTCAATAGGAACAGTATCATAATCCACGATAACTGATTTTGTGTTTTGAATTATTGAATCTGTCAATAAAGAGAAGTCAAAATCATTATTGATTCTTAAATCGTAGTCCCCCCTTTTCATACTTAAAAAATCATACTCTAGACATGATTTTTTCAAAGAATCAAAATCTCTAATAGTTACTTCATGAAATTTGAGCTTACTTTTTAAAGGAGTTATAGGTTCTTCATCTAATAACTTTTTATCTCCAGTATTAGATATACAACTTGTTAAAAAAAGTAGAACGAGTAAAATGTAAAATGTTTTTATCATATAAATATATAATCCATTTTATTGACTAAGGTACTGTATTTCATTAAAAACAAATCTGTTTAGCTCTTAATTGATTAAATATTACCTTTGCTATACAAGATTTAAATACACAAAATGAGCATTTTCGGATTTATCACGTGGGACATTAACCCAAACATTATAGAATCACCTATCATGATTCGTTACTATGGTTTATTATTTGGGCTTGCTTTTTTCGCAGGTTTTACACTAATGAAGAAAATGTTTGCCAACGAAAACATAAGCGAAGAGTGGTTAGATAAAATCTTAATTTATGCCGTAGTAGGAACAGTAGTTGGTGCAAGACTTGGTCATGTTTTCTTTTACGAATGGGACTATTATTCTCAACACTTAATCGAAATTCCACAAATTTGGAAAGGTGGACTTGCAAGCCATGGAGCTGCAATAGCAATTGTTATCGCCATGTGGGTTTATGCTAAACGCGTAACTAAAGGAACAAAAACTACACTTTGGACATTAGATAAAGTGGTGTTAACTGTAGCCTTAGCTGCAGGGCTTATTCGCGTAGGGAACTTAATGAACTCAGAAATTATAGGAGATAAAAGTGAAGCAAATGCGGCATTTTTCTTTCAGTATGAAGCAAAAAAATCCATCGCAAGATATTTTTATGCCGATGCAGAAAATATTTCATTCTCAGACGAAAAAACAAACAACATTGAAAAAGAAGGTTTTAATTTCCCTCTAAAAAAGATAACCATCAACATTCAAGAACCAAATGTAAAAGTTGCTGATGCTGAAGAGTTTTACCAAGTGTTTTATGCCAACACATACCAAAACAACAACTCTAGCGAAGAACATTTTTTCGCAACCAAACAAAAACCAACAATAACTCAAACACCAAACGGAATTTCTATTGATGCTACAATAGGAATTATACCACGTATTCCAACTCAAATTTTAGAGGCGATAAGTTACTTCGTAATCTTTATTTTATTGTTCTGGGGATATTGGAAACAAGAGTGGTATAAAAGAGAGGGATTAATGTTTGGAGTGTTCTTTTTATTGATGTTTTCTGCCCGATTTATTATAGAGTTTTGGAAAGAACATCAAACAGACTCACTTGCAGAGGCCTCTCTAAATATGGGGCAATGGTTAAGCGTTCCAGGTATTTTAATTGGAGTTGTATTTATTGCCATGGCAATGAGAAAGGATAAAGTTAGATAGTATCAAACTATGAAAAGAATAGGCTTACTTTCCGATACACACAGTCATTTTGATGAGCGCTGTATAAAATACTTTATGGAATGTGACGAGATTTGGCACGCTGGAGATATTGGCGACATTTCTGTTATGGATAAGCTTCGTAAAATTGCTCCTACTCGTGCAGTGTATGGAAATATCGATGACCATATTGTTAGAGCAGAGTACCCCGAAAACCTACGTTTTGTGATTGAAGGTGTAGATGTATGGATGACACACATTGGTGGTAAACCCTATGTTTACAATAAAAACATACGTGAGGAAATTACTAAAAACCCACCTCAACTTTTTATTTGTGGGCATTCTCATATTTGTAAAGTACAGATGGACAAAAAACTTAGAACCCTTTACATGAACCCTGGCGCAGCTGGTATTCATGGCTTTCATAAAATGAGAACAATGCTCCGATTTACTTTAGAAAATGGTAATATTAAAGACTTAGAAGTGATTGAACTAGGTGCTAGAGCCTAACACCGTCAGTTCTCGATATAATTTCTCTCTGTTACAACTCCGCAAAACCACTCGAACTAACTAAAATCCACTAAAGTTAGGTATAGAACTCTCTTTAAATAGTTTGAAGTAAATAGTGTTTAAATTTTAGGGTATAGCAACCC
>CALDTD010000025.1 GCA_937924345.1 uncultured Flavobacteriales bacterium
GGTGCAGACAAAGTTGCCTACCCTAAGTTTGAATCATTTAGTAAGCGTCTTCTTATAAAAGATATTTTTCCTTCCATTGATTATGATGGAGGTTTTACATTATCAGGAAGAAGTATTCAGGGGGCTGGAACA
Source organism: uncultured Flavobacteriales bacterium (assembly GCA_937924345.1). Taxonomy (GTDB): domain Bacteria; phylum Bacteroidota; class Bacteroidia; order Flavobacteriales_D; family Parvicellaceae; genus S010-51. The sequence continues at coordinate 133 of CALDTD010000025.1, forward strand.
AGTGCTAATTTGGCAAGATTGATTATAAGAAAAGACAATAAAGTTTTTTGTAAAACAGAAGCGCTAAACTTTGTAATTAATACTTCAGAAATTAGTGCTCAAAAAGCAAATATTAATTTTTACATAGAGAAAGATTCAATTAATCACCCTGGGTTAAACTTTAAATACACAAATAAAGATCAAAAAGTAACATTAATTAGAGGAGATAATGGTATTGGTCTCTCGCCATTTTATAATAGTTATCACCAATTAGAAATGTTCTTTGAGGCATTATACTGGAAAGTTGGAGATCCTGTTATGCAGTTCGGAGCACTTTATGGAAGTTCAGATACTACTGCTCATTTTGATTCTTTTAATTATTTCGATAGAAATATTTACAGTCGTTTAACAGGGGGAGGCCAAAACCCTTTGCTCCGTATTAAGGCTTACGCAAAAAAAATAGCATCTAAAGAATTAGACTTAGCAGGTTTAGCTTCTTCTTTTGGAAGAACAAAAGCTGATATCGAATCGGATATGTATATTTTAACTACACTTGGTTTTGTAACCTTCGATAAAGAATTGGAAAAAGTTACTGTAAAAGATAAGTTATATCATTACATAAACTCTAGTAAAAGAAAAACAGACTATGATGCGGTTGTTATAAATTCTTCTGCAAAAACTAATGCTGTTTTAAATTTAACCTCAAAAGACTTAAAGATCTCAGGTGTTAAAAAGTTTACATTAAGTCAAGCACAATTTGTAAAAGTTTATCCTGATACAAAGTCAGTCGTGGTAAAAAAGAATAGAGATATGGAGTTTAGTGGTATACTAAACGCAGGAAGAACAGAGTATTTTGGAAACTTATATAAGTTTTCTTATAATGATTTTAAAGTAGATTTACTAGAATGTGATTCTATGCGACTTAGAGTCTTTAATAAGTCAAAAAATGGACCTCCTCAGCTACGAGTTCAATCAACTATTGAAGGTGTAAGAGGAGAAGTTTTATTAGATGATCCTTCTAACAAATCTGGAATTGATACTACAATTACTGATTTTCCTAAAGTAAATTGTACGAAAAAAACCTTTGTATATTACGATAAAAGAACCATACAAAAAGGGGCATATAAACGAGAAGATTTTAAGTTTACATTAGAACCGTTTACTATGGATAGTTTAGATAACTTTTCCGAAGAGGCCGTTGGTTTTGAAGGAGAGTTTTTATCAGCTGGAATTTTCCCAAAGTTTAACGAAACATTGCGTATTCAGAAAGATAATTCTCTTGGTTTTGTAAGAAAAACTCCAAAAGAAGGATTTGGGTTATATGGGGATAAAGCAAATTACGATAATGAGATAAGATTAAGTAACAAAGGTTTGCAAGGTAGTGGAGAAGTCGATTTCTTAACCTCTCATGCAGTATCCAATGAAATCACATTCTTACCAGATTCATTAACGGCTATAGCTCAAACTTATTATAATAAAAACCAAGCTTCTGGCCCAGAAACTCCAGAAGTAAAAGGTAAAGATTGTGGTGTAACTTATGTTCCTAAGGCAAAGGTTTTATATGCATATAGTCTTAAGAATGACTTAGAGTTTTTAAAAGATGGGGAGGCAACTTTAGAAGGACGTTTGTCGCTTACGCCACAAGGGATGAGTGGGAACGGATTTATGTACTTTGGAAATGGTGTAATGTTCTCATATAATTATAAATACAAACAGCGTATAATTGATGCAGATACGGCGGCATTTAAAATTAGATCGGAGTTAGAAGGAGAAATGGCTATAAAGACAGAAAATGTAAAAGGTCATGTAGATTTCGATGCCAGACGTGCAGAATTTAGTTCAAACTCTGGTAATTCTAATATTGAATTTCCTGAAACACAATACTTATGTTATATGGATAAGTTTATTTGGTTAATGGATGAAGGAGGAATTGAGTTAGAAAAAAAGAAAAAGCAGAATATTTCTATTGATAGTGATTTAGATTTAACAGAGTCTAATTTTTATTCTACAAACCCAGATCAAGATTCATTAAATTTTGCCTCTTCAAAAGCAAGATATGATATTAAAAAGAGGAAGTTAGTTTGTTCAAAGGTAGATTACATTACAGTTGCAGATGCAAGAATTTTTCCGGATAGTGGTGAGGTAGTGATTCGTAAAAAAGCAAAGATGGAAAAATTATTGAACGCTAAAATTTTGGCAAATTATGTAACAAAATACCATAATATATCTGAAGCTAAAGTAGAGATATTTGCGCTTAAATCTTACAAAGCATCGGGTTACTATGATTATAAAGATATAGAAGATAAAATTCAGAAAATTTATTTGGATAAGATAGAACCAGATACAACTTTCCAAACTACTGCAAAAGGAAAAGTTAATGATAAGGTTAAGTTTTATATGAGTCCTCATTTTGAGTTTAATGGAGAAGTAGAAATGATAGCTTCACTTAAAACATTAAATTTTAATGGAGAAACAAGAATAAACCATAATTGTGCTATAGATCAAAACTGGATGAGTTTTGAGGCTGCAGTAGATCCATTAGATGTTATGATTCCTATAAGAGAAGAAATGACGGATAATAGTGGGAATAGT
>CALDTD010000026.1 GCA_937924345.1 uncultured Flavobacteriales bacterium
TCTTTTAAAGAAGACTCTTCTACTCCTTGCATTCTCAACAACTCTATCCAAGCCATTAAAGAAGAGAGTGGTGTACCTAACTGATGTGCAGTTTCTTTAGCCATTCCTACCCAAACTTGATTTTGTTCTGCTCGTCTAAATGTGCTAAACAAAAAATAAGCAACCACTAAAAAAATTCCAATTGCGATAAGCATTACCACAGGAAAATAACGCAACTGCTTTAAAGTTAACGACTCAAAAAAGTATACTTTCCCCAAATTATCGTCGGTAAGTGCTACATGAATAGGGGCGTTTTCTAACTTCATTTCATCTACTAAGTGCTCTAGCCCACCATGTGCTTCAATGTCACTATCAGTTAGATTAGTCGCAATTAATTCTTGACTAGAATCAGCAATAAAAACAACAGGAACTAACGCTGTATTCTCTACTAAATCTTTATTAAAGGCAGTAATTAGATTATTTCTTCTTTTTTGAAGATCAAAATATTTTTGAGAATTGGTATAATAGATTTTTTGAGCATTGTTGCCCGCAAAAGTAATTTCTACAGGTTTGTTTTCTATTCCCCATTTTTTTATAAATAACAGAATGGAATCTTCATTTTCTGTAGAAAGGTTGGTATTGGTTATTGGAATATTATTATTGTCGGTAAGAATAACAGGAATACTCTTATTGTTTTGAATAATGGACAACGCAAAACTATAATCAGACAAATCTTTCTGCATTTCTTTAGTCGCCTGCAACCAAAGTTCTGCCTTTTTACGTTCTTGATCTGCTAACTCTTGAAAAGACTCATTTGTAACACGTATTAAATCTGCCTTTTTACGAATGGCCTCACTCCACAGTTTTACTTTCTGCCGCTCTTCCTCTTGAACCTTTCGCGCTATTGAACTAGAATACCATAATGTTATTCCTACTATAATAGTAGCAAAAGCTACTAAAATTAATTTCCAACGCTGTTTTTTAGAATATAGGTTCATTAGAAATGATAAACGTAACTATACAAAGATTATTTCTCTAACAAAACAATCTCTATTCTTCTATTCAAATCTCTTCCCCAACGAAATGTATTTGGAGCAACAGGGTTTGCATCTCCACAACCCGAATAAAATAATCTATCTTCAGAAACTCCTTTTTCAATTAGTCTATCATAAACTGCCTTTGCTCTATTTACAGATAATGTAAGATTTTTTTCTGGAATTCCAGACTTATCGGTATACCCCATTACTTCAATTTTTATAGCCGTATTATATTGCATTATTTCTGCTAAAGAATCTACTTGCGTTGCATTTGTATCGGTTATAGTAAACATATTTGGCTCGAAAACAACATGATTTAATAGTAATGACTCCCCTATTTTTTTATCAAACAAATCTTTTAAGCTTGTTTTCAATTTATTCTCGTAAGGATCTACAGTTTCGGTAGGTTCTTCGTCCACCAACTTATCCGATGATTCTGCTTTTTTCTTTAAAATTCGGACTTCTATTCTTCTGTTTGCTGCTCTACCATCTTTTGTTCTATTGGTATAAGCTGGCTTAGAAGATCCATATCCTTTGTACGTTAAATTACTTGCCGAAATTCCTTTTCCAATTAAATAATCATAAACATATTTTGCTCTATTTTTAGATAACGTTTTATTTACTTGCTCTTTACCCGAACGATCCGTATGCCCTCCTATTTCTAATACAATATCTGGCCTTTTTTGTAATGCTTTTACAATGTTTTGTAAATCTTCGTTACTATCTGGATTAGTTAGCGTTGTTTTATTTGGACCAAACTTTACTTTATTCAAAATCAAAACGGTATTTACTGGAATTGCTTCTGGAACAATAACTAAATGTTCTATGCTAATGTGTAGTTGGCTTTTATCAATAACTGTTGGCATTGGCGGACAAATTTTGTTTTGAAGTTCATCGTAAAGCATTAAATCCGAATAAGGCTTAAAGTTCTTTATTCGATCTCTAATCTTATTGTATCTAGGGCTTGTGTTTGCTCCATCAGTTCCTAAATCCCAATAAGCTGTAGCATCTAAATCGCTCATTCCGCAAAACTGCTTTAGAATTACCGCAGAAATAAAACCTGAAGCATGCCAGCCATTCCAACAATGTAAATAAACTGGACCTACAGAGTCTGATTTTGCACTCTTGTAAACAATCTCTAACATTTCACGTACGTGATTATCATCAAAATAATCGAACTGATCATATTGCATTACATTTCTTCCATCATTTACACATTTACAAGTATCTAATGTTGGGGCAGAGTCCCAATTTTTTCGATAAAGATATACTGAATGTGAAAAACCTTCTTCACACAAATTCTCTATACCATCCTGTGGTAATGGATTACTATTGTGTCGTTTTGCTGTTTTGTGATAATAATTGTTTGCACCACCTCTATAAGCAACACCGTGTAAGATAGAACGCATATTCCTAGTTCCATATAGATCGTCGAACCCATTCCCCCAATTATCTACAATCTTATACATTAAATCGGTTTCCTTATATCTATCCTTATAATAATCTGATGTTAGACCAAACTTAGCATCTCCATAGACAACAGAATCTTGTGAAAAATTACTAGCATTTAATAACAGTAAAAAAGTAACTATAAATAATATGTGAATTGTTTTCATAAGCTAATCAGAATCAAACATTATACCTTGTTAGGATAATATATTGTATTAATCTCAAATTTAAGACTCTTACTCCTTTTATTAACACTAACCCATTCTACTTATTAACATACTTTTTATAAAACGCTATCCTTAACAAAGATTATCACACTTCGACAAGATCAGTATTCACATTTTTTTACCTTTACTTTAAATTAAAACTTAATAAAAATGAATCAAAACAGACCACCAGAAATTGACACTGATAAATTAAAAAAAATTGTAATCCCTGTAATTGCCCTAATTGTAATCTTTGTTTTTATAGTTAAAAGTTCTATAACTATTGAGGCAGGAGAGGCAGGAGTGCTTTTCCAAACATTTAGTGGAGGTGTAAAAACAGATAGAACTTACAATGAAGGTTTTCATATCATTGCTCCTTGGAATAAAATGGTAGTTTACCCTACAAGGCAACAAGAAGTAATGGAAGAAATGGGGGTTCTTTCTTCTAACGGGTTAGATATCACCGTAGAAATTTCAACTTGGTTTCAACTAGAACAAGCTTCTATTCCTTTACTTCACCAAGAAAAAGGGCGTGGCTATTTAGAGAACATAGTAAAACCAGCTATACGTTCTGCAACAAGAAGTGTTATAGGCCGTTATACACCTGAAGAAATTTACTCTTCTAAAAGAGATGTAATACAGTCAGAGATTTTTGTGGAAACAGAAAAAATACTGGTAAAACAGTACGTCCAAACAAACGAAGTGCTTGTAAGAGATATAACTTTACCTCCAACAATTAAAGGAGCAATTGAAAATAAATTGAAGCAAGAACAGGAATCTTTAGAGTATGAGTTTAAACTTCAAAAAGAGCAAAAAGAAGCACAGCGAATAAAAATTGCTGCAGAAGGTAAAGCAGAAGCAAATAAAATACTTAATGCATCCTTAACACCTAATATTCTGAAAGAAAAAGGAATAGAAGCCACATTAGAACTATCTAAGTCTCCAAACAGCAAAGTTGTTGTAATTGGAAACCAAGATGGAATGCCATTAATTTTAGGTAATGAATAAACTTTTTTAAAAATTGCTTGGTAAAAGAAATAAACTTTATATCTTTGCCGACCAATAAGGTTGGTGCCATAGCTCAGTTGGTAGAGCACAGGACTGAAAATCCTGGT
>CALDTD010000027.1 GCA_937924345.1 uncultured Flavobacteriales bacterium
AAACCTCTATCCAAATAATTCTATTCGAATTTTTAATAGATGGGGAGAACAGGTGTTGGAATCGTCTCCATACAATAATGACTGGGACGGAATAAATAAATCTTCAACCATTAAACTTCAAGGAAATGTATTGGATCAAGACACCTACTTTTATGTATTAGATCTAGGAAATGGTGACGCCCCAATAAAAAAATATATAGAATTAATTAGAAACTAGCTTTAGGTCTTTCTTTTTATTACAAACCCATATATTTGCCCAAAAGCAAAATAAATGGAGCAAAAAAGTTCTTCAAATTTTAAATTAGGCATAATGTCTGGCGGTCAACTCGGTAAAATGTTGACTCAGGTTGCAAGTGTATTTGATATCCAAGTTTATATAATGGATAAAACAAAAGAAGCTCCAGCTGCACAAATTTGTCATTCCTTCTTTCAAGGAGATCAAACTAATTTTGACGACGTTTATAATTTTGGAAAAAAAGTAAATTTACTCACATTCGAAATCGAACATATCAATATTGAAGCACTTCGAAAGTTAAAACAAGAAGGAACAACCATTTATCCAGACCCCGAAACGCTTTATACAATTAAAGATAAAGGACTTCAAAAAGAGTTTTATCGTAATAATAATATTCCAACTTCCGAATTTTCGATTTATGAGAATAAAGTGAAAATTTTAAATACTTTAAAAAAAGACGCTATCTCCTACCCTTTTGTTCAAAAATTGAGAAAAGAGGGGTATGATGGAAAAGGAGTTGCAGTTATAAAAAATGAAAATGACTTAGTAAAGTTAATGAACGCTCCATCTATAATAGAAAAAGCTGTAAATATAGAAAAAGAACTTTCTGTTATTGTAGCACGTAATCCTTCTGGAGAAATCAAATGTTTTCCGCTAGTAGAAATGGTATTTAATGCAGAAGCGAACCTTGTAGAACAACTAATTTGCCCAGCTGAAGTAACTCCAATTATTGAACAAGAATGTAACAAAATTGCTATTAAAGTCGCAAAAGCTTTCAACCTAGTTGGTTTATTGGCTGTAGAGTTATTTCTAGATAAAGAGGGTAACATTTCGGTAAATGAATCTGCGCCAAGAACACACAATAGTGGACATCATACAATTGAGGCCAACATAACGTCACAATACGAACAACAACTTAGAGCTATTTTCGATTGGCCACTTGGAGAGACAACTATTCTTTCTCCAGCAGTAATGCTAAATGTTTTAGGCGAACCAAATTACCAAGGAGAAGTAAAGTTTGAAGGATTAGAAAAAATCTTGAAAATACCAGGTGTAAAACCACATATTTATGGAAAAAAAATCACCAAACCATTTCGAAAAATGGGACATATAACTATTCTGGGAGAAACAATTGAGGAAGCTAAAGAGAAAGCAGAAAAAGTAAAAAACACTTTAAAAGTTAAAGCATAATGAAAGAGCCGAAAATAAGTATTATAATGGGATCTGATTCTGACTTACGAGTAATGAATGAAGCCAAACAAATTATTGAAAGTTTTAATGTTCCTTATGAATTAACAATTGTCTCTGCACACAGAACCCCCGAAAGACTGTTCGAATTTGCAAAAAATGCTCATAAAAGAGGAATTGAAGTTGTAATAGCTGGTGCTGGCGGGGCTGCGCACTTACCTGGAATGGTTGCTGCTATTTCTCCTTTGCCAGTAATTGGGGTTCCAATAAAGTCTTCAAACTCGATTGATGGATGGGATTCTGTACTATCTATTTTACAAATGCCAGGAGGAGTTCCTGTAGCTACCGTAGCATTAGACGGAGCAAAAAATGCTGGGCTTTTAGCACTTCAAATTTTATCTGTAGGTGACAAAACTATTCAGCAACAAATGATTGATTATAAAATTGTGTTGAATGCAGAAGTAATGAAAAAAGTTGAGAATGTATCAATTTAGTTTTCTCTTTATTTATAATAGGAATCAACAAAAAAACATGTTTTTTTAGTTAATGCATCACGCTATCGAACTACATAGTTGCAAACTAAGTAGATTAATTAATTTTTAAAAACTTCTATTTTCTTGTCATTATTTTAGATTTAGTAAGACTACTTGACTAAGTTTAGAAAAAACCACGTTAATATTAGTTATAAACTAATAAAAATCTATTTTTGTCAGCCGATAACGAAAATGAATCAGGAAACAGCCATATTATTTTTTTCTAGAACAGCACAAGACGAGGCTAATGCTAAAGTTCTTGTAAAAAAAACTGATAAAAACAAAAGAGTTGCTGAACACTTAATTAACCACAGTTTGTTTATAGCTAAACAAACTGGAATTCCTGTTTACACTTCAAAAAGCAACGAACAAATCGGCAAATCATTTAAAGAAAAACTTGCAAATGCATTGGAGCTTGTTTACAAAAAGGGAGTTAAACAAGTTATCATTATAGGTAATGACTGCCCTTCGTTAACAACAAAAGATTTATTAAAAACTAAAACTCAATTAGAAAAAAACGAACTCGTCTTAGGGCCTTCTAAAGATGGAGGAGTTTACCTAATAGGAATAAACCAGTCAGCTTACAAACGTAAAGATTTTTTAAAGTTAAATTGGCTACAGTCTAGTTTACAAAATTCTTGGAGGGAGTACGCTTTAAGACATAACCAAATCGTATTGTGGTTAAAAGCTTTATCTGATATTGATTCCATTATAGATTTTGAATTATTTGTAAAGAGCTCCTACTCTAAATTAGCAATATTATTAAAACAGTTTATATACAGTAAACTTAACTTACCTACCCCATCTTTTATCGCAAACTCAATATTACTTTCCCGATTTCATTCAGACAAATCGCCTCCTGTAATTTCTTTATAAAATCCATAAGAATTAAATCTACGTACATATTCAAGTATGTAGCAAAAATCTCTAGCTATTTTTTAGAGTATAGAAATTAAACAATTTATTAATGGCATTATAATGCCTATCAAAGAAATTATGATTAAAAATTATTTAGTATTATCATTCCTAGTAATGGTAAATTTTTCCTTTGCCCAATTTAAAGTAAACGGAACTGTAAAAGACAAATCAGAAGGTAACTTTTTACCTTATGTCTCTGTAGGAGAAAAAGGAACATCCAATGGAACTACAACAGATGAAAATGGAGCCTTTGAAATAACTGTTAAAGACGAAAACGCTACACTTATTTTTAGTTTTGTTGGATATACAAGAAAAGAAGAAGCTATTAATGGCCAATCATCAATCAATTTAGAGTTAGAATCAAGTACTGATTTACTAAACGAAATTGTAGTAACTGCTTTAGGACAAAAGAGAGCTACAAAAAATTTAGGTTACGGTATTCAGCGTGTAGATGCAAAAAGAATGTCTGAAGTAAAATCGGCAAACTTTGTAGATAATCTTGCTGGTAACGTCGCTGGTGTTACAGTAAGTCAAGGAGCTACTGGAGTTGGTTCTACTTCTAAAATAACAATAAGAGGTGAGGCTTCTTTTACCAACAACAATCCTTTATTTGTAGTAGATGGTATTCCAATTAATAATTCATCTTTATTCAACTTTACAAACGAAGCAGCTGCTGGCTTTCAGGAAGTAGACTTTGGGAATGGAGGTATGGAAATTAACCAAGATGACATTGAAGATGTTACTGTTTTAAAAGGACCTGGTGCAGCAGCATTATACGGGACAAGAGCTGCAAATGGAGTAATATTAGTAACTACAAAAAATGGATCTAAAAGCGATGGTTTAGGTGTAAGCATTAATTCAACGACATTTATAGAAAGTGCATTTCAACTACCACAATTTCAAAACAAGTACGGACAAGGAAACTCTGGTCAGTTTGCCTATGTTGATGGACTTGGCGGAGGAACAAATGATGTAATCTCATATAGCTGGGGACCAGAATTAGACCAAGGAACATTAATTCCACAATTTGATAGCCCAGTTACATTACCAGACGGAAGTGTAGTAAGAGGTGGTGATGTTGCTGTGCATGGAGGTGCTCCAATTACACCAACTGAGTTTAAATCTAATCCTGATAATTTAAAAGATTTTTATAAAACAGGAGTTACCTCGATCAACAACTTTTCTATTTCTAATGGTTTCGAAAAAGGGAGTATTTATGCTTCTTATACAGACTTAAGAAGTGAATCTATAATACCAGGTGTAAATTTAGATCGTAAGACTATGGCTGCACGTTTAAATTACAACCCAACTTCCAGACTAAACTTCTCCTCTTCTATCAATTATATAAATGCAGAAAGTGACAACCGTCCTTCTGGAGGTTACGGTTCAGAGAACATTGGTTACTCAATTGTAGCTTGGGGGCCACGCTCTTTAAACACAGAAAGCTTAGTTGATTACTGGCAACCAGGATTAGAAGGTATACAGCAATATAATTTCAATTACTCTTTTTTCGACAACCCTTATTTTATTCTTTTAGAAAATAGAAATGCATTTAACAGAGACCGTTTACTGGGTCACCTATCTGGAAGTTACGATTTTAATGAAAATCTTAAACTAAGCATTACAAGCGGAATGGATTATTCAAGTGAAGCTAGAAACTATAGAAGAGCCTATAGTTCTAACCGTTTTAAAACAGGAGCTTATGCAGAACAAGATGTCTTCTTTAGAGAAGTAAACACTAACTTCTTGTTAAACTACAAAAAGATTTTTGGAGACTTTACAACAGATTTCTCTTTTGGAGGAAATAGAATGGACCAAAATGCTCAAACAAAGCAGTCTCAAACTTTATCGTTAGCTCAGCCAGGAACATATAACTTTTCTAATGCTGCTTCTCCAATTCAGGTTTTTCAGCAAAAAGCACAGAAAAGAATTAACAGTTTATATGGTATAGCACGTTTTGGATACCAAGACTTCTTATACTTAGATGTAACAGGAAGAAACGATTGGTCTAGTGCACTTGCAACTGCGACGTCTACAGACAACACTTCTTTCTTCTACCCTTCTGCGTCTGCAAGTTATATTGTATCAAACACTCTTGAATTACCAGAATGGTTTTCTTTCGCTAAAGTAAGAGCAAGTGTGGCACAAGTAGGTAACGATACAGACCCTTACAGTACATCAACAACTTTTGTCTCTGGAACGCCAGTTTATTCGCAACCAACTTTTAGTGGATCTAGTGTTTTAGCAAATACAAACTTATCGCCTGAAAAAACAACTGCTTTAGAATTTGGAGGTGCGGTAGGTTTCTTTAACAATCGTTTGAGTTTAGATGTAACTTACTACGACCAATTGACTAAAAACCAAATTATTTCATTACCAGTTTCTATTACCTCTGGTGCAACGCAACAAGTTGTAAATGGTGGTGCTGTAAGATCTAAAGGTTTAGAAATAATAACAAATGTTACTGCTTTTAAAAGCGACAATTTTGAGTGGAATACTCAATTTAACTTTAGTACAAATAGAGCTACTGTAGAAGAGTTACCAGAGGGAACAGATAAAATTACTTTAGGTTATTCTAGAGTTTATGATAATGTAAACCAAACTGTATGGTTTCAAGTAGAAGAAGGTGGACGTATTGGAGATATCTATGGAACTGGTTATGAAAAAAACGAAAATGGAGACTTTATTATTGATGCAAATGGTAAATATATTGCCAATAACGAATTGATAAAATTAGGAAATTCAAATCCAGACTTCATTTTAGGACTTAATAATAGCTTTAGATATAAAAATTGGAACTTTAGCTTTTTGTTTGACTGGAGACAAGGAGGAGAAATTGTATCTAGAACTTTGGCTCTAGCTGCTGTTGGTGGTCAATTAGAAGAAACATTAGATAGACCAGATGCTGGAATTGTTGCTGAAGGGGTTGTAAATACTGGAACAGAAGAAAACCCTGTTTGGGAACAAAATACAACAGCGGTAACAGCAGAAAGCTACTACAGACAGTATTATGATAGAAACCACGAAGAAAACAACACTTACGACGCTAGTTTTGTAAAATTAAGGCAGTTTTCATTGGGATATACTTTCGAATCGAACAAAGAAAAAGGAATCTTTAAAAAAGGACGCGATTTAAGTATTGCCTTTATCGGTAGAAATGTATTCGCTTGGAGTAAAATACCTCATTTCGATCCAGAGCAAATTGCTGTTCAAGGAAATAGAATACTTAGCGGTGTAGAAGACATTTCTTATGCTACTGCTAGAAGTTTTGGAATTAAATTAGGATACCAGTTTTAATCATAAAACAATAAAAAATTAGAATATGAAATTTATAATAGGAATAAGCTTGTTAGTTGTTTTAATGATAACTTCTTGCACCAAAAAATTTGAAGAAATAAACACCAATCCAAATGCACCAAACGATGTTCAACCCTCTTTACTTTTAAGACAAGTTCAGTTTAATTATGCTGAAGAAATGTCTTATGAGGGTTTTGTAGCAGGTAATTTATTGGGGCAACATTTTACAATGATTGACTTTAATTTATTTGATCGTCATAGTTTATCAGAACCACAACTTGGAGGAAACCCTTGGCCTGTAATTTATAATAACTTAAGAGATAATGAACTTCTATTAGCTAAAGCAAAGGCCTCTCCAACTAACGCTGTTTACGAGGGCCCAAGTTTAATTTTAAAAGCATATATGACGGCTGCATTGACTGACATCTATGGTGATGTTCCTTATAGCGAAGCTTTAAAAGGAAGCGAGGGAAATGTTACCCCTAAATATGATAGTCAAGAAGAGATTTATACAGGTACTGATGGTATTTTAGAAAACCTTAAAAACGGTATAGAATTACTTGAAAATTACCAAGGCGTTCAAACTCTTGATGGTGATTTATTATTCAATGGAGATCTAGCAGCGTGGGCAACCTTCGCTAAATCTCTACAGATTAAATACTTAATGCGTATTTCGAATAAAGTAAACGTTTCTTCAGACTTGCAAGCAATCTACGACGCTGGAGATTACCAAACTACAAACAGTCAGAATGCGGTTTTTAATTTTACAAATAGCCGTCCTAATAGTTTTAGAATGGCAACATTAAGAGATGGAGATTTCAATTCATTTATTTTATCTGAAACTGCAGAAGAAATTTTAAACCAATACAACGACCCTAGATTACAAGTTCTTTATAGACCAACAGGTAGTGACAATACTATTTATGCTGGATTATTAAACGGACCAGATGCCTCTCAAACTTCTATCTCAGTTTCAGATTACTCTTTAACTGGTACTATTTTTAGAGAAAATACAAGTACGCTTAAAGCTAACTTTATGACAGCTTGGGAAACTCAATTTTTATTAGCTGAAGCAGCAGAAAGAGGGTTAATTACAGCAACAGCTCAACAACATTATGACCAAGGTGTGCAGCTAGCTTTTGACTATTGGAATACTACGATGCCAAGTGATTATCTTACAACAGGAGATGCCTCTTTTGGAATAAATGGAGCTGATGTAATTGAGCAAATCATAACTCAGAAATGGATTGCAAGTACAATTAATGGTTACGAAAGTTGGATTGAATATAGAAGAACAGGATTCCCACAATTAAAAACGGTTTCTGGAAGTTTGAATAATGATTTAATTCCAACAAGAATGCCTTATCCAAGCGATGAACAAGCATTAAACCTAAGTAACTATTCATCGGCAACAGCGTCAAATGGGAATAGTATAAATGCTAAAGTTTGGTGGGATAACTAAATGAACCCGCTTTACATACAATGGACTGTTTTAATACTTTTTGGAGTTATATTTTACTTTATAGCTCCAAAAGTAAAAACAGTTGGTCAGTTTTTCGGTTCGGAAAGTGATGTAAAAAAACAACCTAGCCTATTACTATTAACAAGTAGTTTGGTTATCTCTTGGATTTTTGCCAAGTCGATTACAAATGCTGCAAATTTAGGGCTTCTATTTGGAATTGTTGGAGGGGTTGCTTACGCTATTTATTACTTTTCTTTTGTAGTTGCAGGTGTTGTTATTTATAAACTGCGTGTAATCGGAAAGTTTACGAGTATTCACCATTTTTTAAGTTCAAAATTTGGTAAAAGCGCAGTAATCGTTTTTTCTCTACTAATTGGTTTTCGACTTTTTAACGAAGTTTGGTCGAACACGATGGTAATTGGAAGCTATTTTGGGACTGCAGGATCAAGTGGTTATTATTCAGCAATACTTGTATTTACTTTTTTAACACTTGCCTACACCTTAAAAGGAGGAATGAAAAGCTCATTATTAACCGATGCTATACAAATGGTGTTCTTTGGAATAAT
>CALDTD010000028.1 GCA_937924345.1 uncultured Flavobacteriales bacterium
TTTTAGCAAACAAAAGTACTTTTGAAGTTACTATTGACTTACCTGCTTCTAAGAGTGAAAGTAACCGTGTCTTAATAATTAATGCTTTAGCAAATTCAAGCGATGAAAGTCTAATTTCAAACCTGTCAAATGCTAAAGATACAGAAGTACTTGTTAAATCTCTATTTAAGGATTTCTCTTCAATTATAGACATTGGTCACGCAGGCACAGCTATGCGTTTTTTAACAGCTTATTATGCACTAAATAACAGAAACGAAGCCGTGGTGTTAACAGGTTCGCCAAGAATGCAAAAACGTCCGATTAATGTTTTAGTTGAGGCTTTAAATAAGTTAGGAGCAGAAATTAGTTACTTAAAAGAAGAAGGGTATCCTCCATTAAAAATTCAAAAGGCGGGAATTACCAAAAGAGAAATTTCAATTAATGCTTCGGTAAGTTCTCAGTACATATCTGCTTTACTTATGATCGCTCCAGTATTAAAAAAAGGATTAGTTATAAACTTAAAAGGTGAGCTTGTTTCTAAGCCTTATTTAGATATGACAATTGATCTAATGCGTTATTTTAATGTTGAGGTAGTTGAAACGAATAATAGATTTGAAATTTCGCCACAAAAATATAACTTGAAACCAATCGAAATAGAGTCTGATTGGAGCGCGGCATCTTACTGGTTTCAAATTCTTGCTTTAAGTGAAGAAGGTAGTGTTATATTAAAAGGGTTGAAGCAGAAAAGTCGCCAAGGAGATTATGCATTATTAGAGCTTTTTAAACGTTTAGGAATTTTTTCTACTTGGTTAGATGGGGGATTGAAGATTATAAAAAACAAAACCTTTGATCCTGTAAAGATTGAAGATTTATCATTTGACTTAATAAAAACCCCCGATTTAGCACAAACACTTATATGTGCCTGTGCAGGTCTAGGTATTAATGCATCTTTTTTCGGTTTATCAACATTAAAAATTAAGGAAACCAATCGACTTGTTGCTTTACAAAAAGAACTAAGCAAGTTTAGTGTGAAGCTTGACGTTAATGAAAAAGGAGAAGCTCACTTGAAAGGGAGTCAAACTATAAGAAAGCCTAAAGTTTCGATAGAAACTTATAATGACCATAGAATGGCGATGTGTTTTGCTCCATTAGCTTTAAAGGTGGGTAATGTTGATATTAATAATCCTGAAGTAGTGGTTAAATCGTACCCGAAATTTTGGGAAGATTTAGCAAAAGTATGCACAATAGAAGTAGAATAGATTACTTACCTTTGTTTAAAGTTGTGTGTTACAACTATAATTAATACTTGATTTTACAATGGGATTATTTTCAAATAAGGAAGGAGAAGAAGCTCCAAAAACGGAATTACCAAAAGACATTTCTGAAGCAAAAAAAGTAATTGAAAAAAAAATTATTAATGTTTTAAAAACCATTCAAGATCCTGAAATTCCAGTAGATATTTTTGAACTTGGGTTAATTTACGAGATTAAGATTGATGATGAGTTTAATGTAAATATAGAGATGACATTAACCTCTCCAAATTGCCCTGTAGCAGAGTCAATGCCAAACGAAGTAAAGGAAAAAACTGAGTTTGTTTATGGCGTAGAATCTGTTGATGTAAACATAGTTTTTGACCCAGCTTGGAATCATGACTTTATGAGTGAAGAAGCGAAGTTAGAATTAGGGTTTTTATAATAAGGGAACTATGGAAGGCGAAATCGTAAATAAAGTAGCAAAGAGCGGTTTGATTACCTTTAACCTTGAAGATTATTATCAAAAAGGGGAGCGTGTAGAGTTTGATATAGCGCCTTTTTTGTGGCAAGGATTAGTAGTTAAAGAAAAGGATTTTAGAGCGGCTGTAAAAGCATATAACTGGAGTCAGTTTAAAGATAAACTTGTCGCAATTAGTTGTTCTACAGATGCCATTATTCCAAGTTGGGCTTTTATGTTAGTTTCACTTGCAATTGCTCCTTTTGCAAAAAAAGTTGGTTTAGGTACATTAAATGATTTAGAAAGAGATCTTTTCACAGCTTCTTTAGCAAAATTAGATATTTCTGAGTTTACTGACCAACGAGTAATTATAAAAGGATGTAGCGACTTCCCAGTTCCAGAGATGGCTTATATAGCTATAGCTCAAATTCTTCAGCCTATTACAAAATCACTGATGTTTGGAGAAGCTTGCTCAACAGTTCCACTGTTTAAGCAGAAGAAGTAGATTTAATTAAGCCAGGGTTTTAATCTTGTCCATTATCATGTAAGCTAATTCATTGGCTTTTTTCTCACTTTCGCTTTCTGAATAAATTCTTATAATCGGTTCGGTATTACTTTTACGTAAGTGTACCCATTCTTTTTCGAAGTAAATTTTAACACCATCTATAGTATCTACTTCATGATCTTTATATTCATTTTTAATAGCTTCTAAAATTGCATCAACATCCATTCCTGGTTCTAGTTGAATTTTATTTTTAGAGATTGTATATTGAGGGAATTTAGCTTTTAATTGAGTCATTTTAACTCCACACTCTGCTAAATAAGTTAAGAATAGCCCAATTCCAACTAATGCATCTCTTCCATAATGCAATTCTGGATAGATTACTCCTCCGTTTCCTTCACCTCCAATAATTGCATTTGTCTCTTTCATTTTTGAGACCACATTTACTTCTCCAACAGCTGCTGCAGAATAAGTACATCCTTTGGCTTCTGTAACGTCTCTTAGGGCTCTAGTAGAGGAGAGGTTAGAAACCGTATTTCCTTTCGTGTTTTCAAGTATAAATTCAGCAACTGCAACCAATGTATATTCTTCTCCAAACATGGTTCCGTCTTCATTTACAAATGCTAAACGATCAACATCAGGGTCTACAACAATACCTAAATCAGCTTTAGTTTCTTTAATTTTCGAAGCAATAGCAGTTAAGTTTTCTGGCAATGGTTCAGGGTTGTGAGGGAATTCTCCAGTTGGTTCTGAATAAAGTTCAATGATGTTTTTAACACCTAATGCACGTAAAAGAGCAGGGACAAAAATTCCGCCTGTACTATTTACGCTGTCGCACACAATAGTGAAATTTGCAGCCTCTATTAATTGCTTGTTTACCAAAGGTAATTCCATAACGGCATTAATATGCTTTTCTAAATAAGAATTGTCTTTTGTTACTTTTCCTAAAGAATCTACATTAGCAAAATTAAAGTGTTCTTCATCTGCAATTTCTAAAATTCTTTTTCCTTCTTTATCAGAAATAAACTCTCCTTTTTCGTTTAATAGTTTTAATGCATTCCACTGTTTAGGATTATGACTTGCAGTAAGTATTATTCCTCCTTGAGCATTTTCCAAAGGAACTGCTATTTCTACTGTTGGGGTAGTGGATAAACCTAAATCTATAACATTAATTCCTAGGCCTTGTAAAGTACCTATACATAGTCTTAAAACCATTTCTCCAGAAATTCTAGCATCTCTA
>CALDTD010000029.1 GCA_937924345.1 uncultured Flavobacteriales bacterium
GGGATCAAAACCTTCTAGACTGGTAACTCCTGTGTTTTGAGGGTCTAACCAATCTTTAAGTCTGTTTGTAGCACTTGTTCCATCCCAAGAGACAGAGAACTTTCCGTAATAATCGTTTACGCTGTTTGCACAATTTGCAGCTCCACCATGTAATTGACCTACAATTAAATGATTTTCGTCCCAAAGTCCAGAGCCAGAAGAACCACCTTCAGTAGTTGTATTTCTATCCCAACGAATAATTCTCCATTCTCCATTTGCGATTGAATTTCCAAATGTTCCAGAAACTGGAGCATCGTCGTCAAACGCTAATTTTTTTACATCTCCACTTGGATGATGGATTCCAGCTGTGGTTTCTGGAATATCTCCAGCGTTGTTCCAACCAGCATAATAAACATTATAGTTTTCTGGGGGAATAGAATTTAATTCAATCAAACCAAAATCAGAACGTGTGCTTCTAGATTTTAATGAAGATCCATTTATTGTATGATTTACAACCGCATTTTGGCTGTTTGCTGAAGTTTGACTGCCACAAATAGGACTGTCGTAATTAAAACGAAAAACGGCTCCTGCCATACTCTGTGGTCCGCAATGGTTCGCTGTAAGAAAATATGCTTTTCCGTCTTGAGCTGTATTATTTACCAAAGAACCAGAACATAATCCTCCACCAATAGAAATTCTTGCAACCGAACGAATTTCGTTTGCCCAAGGAATTCCATCAGGACAAATTACATCTAAATTACACGCTCCAGATTCATTTACTTTTGTGTTTCCGTACCAGTTATTAATGTCTTCAAAACCATGAACAACCATATTGATGTTTAATTGAGCTTTTTCTAAGGTTAATTTAGGCTCAAAGTATTCGATAATTATTTCTTCTCCTTTTACTAAATCTGTTCCAAGTACATTATTTACATTGTTGTTTTTAGAAGTGTATGCACCAACAATTGTTGTTTTATTTTTATTGTAAACGTGTAAATAACTTTGCTCTGGTAGGTAAAATTCATTAAAGATTATGTTCATCGAAAGAGCATTTTCGCTTTTTAGTGAGAGCAAAAACAAGGTTCCGTTTTCAATTTCAATTTGTTTACTTTCTGTTATGAAATTAATATTAGTTTGATGCTCGTGTCCAAACATATATCGCCCAGTTTTATTTGTTCGGTTTAACTGTTCTTCGGCTATTAGTGTTTGATTGTCTAATGTAGGGAATACAATTGTAGGAATAGTTTCTGATACTTTTAAACGGTTGGTATTTGGAATAATCTTTTGATTAGTTTGACCAAAGCCATAACTGCAAATAAGTAAGAAAAGAAGTAATAAACGCATAAAGATCCTTGTATTTCAAGTTGTAACTAGTTGACGGAAGTAAGTATCAATCATTATAAAAATAACCATTAACTTTTAGAAAAGTTGTCTAGAAATGTCATTTTTATGCTAACGTTAGTTACCTGTTTTTTCTATACTTTAAAAAAGCCATTTCAAAATAATGATAAGATAATGAACTTGTAATTATAGAAAGGCCTAAAGTTGTAATTATATATATACACAAAGTTAAAGTGTCATCTAGTTTTATATCTAGATATAGTAATCCTTGAAAAGTAACGTGAATAAAAATAATGTGATAAACATAAAGTCCATAGCTTATTTTTCCGAGGTAACTCGTTATTTTATTTTCAAAACGTATAGTGGAGTTTTCTGGAATAATAATAGCAATTAATAAAGTAAACACAATAGCTATTATTGTAGACCTAAAAATAAAAAAGAGTGAGTCTTGATTGTAGGGTACAAGTTGATTTTGAAAAACAACAAAAACAATTACAAATAATACGTATCCCCATTTTAACTGATTACTAATTCTATTTATTTGTTTAATTAGTTTTTGATAATCGTTTACCACAAAATAAGCTAAGATTCCACCTACAGCAAAGAAATCTAAATTTGTAAACAACTCATTTGTACTAATTGTTTCGTTACTAGAAATAATTCTTTCTAAGCCTCTTGCCAACCAAGCAAAACTAATAGAAGAGATTAAAAACTTTAAAATGTGTTTGTACGGAACAAAAAAGAAAGCAATTACCCAAGTAATATAAAAGTGCTCTTCTATACATAATGACCAAAATACCGAAAGGGGAGTTGTTTTTGGCCAATTATCTTCCCAAAGCATTCTGTAGTTTTCTAAAAAAGTAAAACTAAAACGCCAATCCAAATCATAGCCTCCGCCAACCATATGAAATCCAATTAAAGATTTCCAATCATAGGGCAGTATAAGCCCAATAATTACCATTAAAAAAAACAAGGGCCAAATGCGAAGTGAACGCCTTATTAAAAATTGTTTTACGTTTACTGTGTTAGTTCTTTTTTTCTCAAATGCGAGTAAATAGGTGATTAGAAAACCACTTAAAACAAAAAAGAAAGCTACACCAATTCCTCCTCCAGATTTTAAAAAAGAAAATATTGGAAACACACCTTGTAGAGGTACATGAAGAAAATAAACTTTTAGAAAAGCAAAAAATCGAAAAGTCTCTAACGAATGAAAATGACGTTTGCTTTCAATTACTTCTTCCATTCATATTGAAAATTATCTTGGCTATAGTCATCATCTATTTTGATAAACATATCCTTGATTTTTCCATCAGCCCAATTTTTAATTTCTTTAGCCTTCTTACCTTGTAGGGCAAAGTTTTGTATAAGTTGATAATCATCTTTTAGGTTAGCAACATGTGGCTCTGTTTGTTCTTTTAATTTTAATAAACGATAAGCAGCACCTTCTCGTGTTTGTAAGAGTTGAGGTTTAGATATTTCTCCAACTTTTAGTTGATTAATTCCTGCAAAAACTTGTGGGTCTAATTCTCTCATGTCCCAAAACATAGAGCCAGAACCTTCGTTAAATAATATTCCTTGGCTACCTTTTGTTTGGTCATCATCGCTATACTTTAATACAGCTTCTTCCCAGGTAATTAAACTATTATTAATTGCTGTTTTTAATGAGTCAAGTTGTGTTTTTGTCTGTGATAGTTGTAAATCTCCAACTTTAAAAGCCATTAGTATATGTTTGCCTTTAAACTGCTCTCCTCGTCGCTCTTCAATTATAGTTATATGATAACCAAATTGTGTCTCGAAAATTTCAGAAACTTGATTCAATGGCACTTTAAATGCTACTGCGTCAAACTCTGGTACAAACGTTCCTCTAGTAACCCAACCAAAGTCGCCGCCCATTTTCTTAGAGCCAGGATCTTCAGAATAAAATTCAGCTGCGATTTTAAAGGTGTATTCTCCTCCGATTATTTTTGAACGTAAATCAGCCAATTTTTTCTTAATCTTTTTCTTTTCTTCAATAGTAACTTCAGGTCTGATAAATAATTGAGAAACAG
>CALDTD010000030.1 GCA_937924345.1 uncultured Flavobacteriales bacterium
AAAAAAATCCCAGCGAAACTAGTTTCGCTGGGATAGATGATTAATTGTTTAAAAGTGTCAACCTATTTTAGGACGACTCACAATAACTACGACTTAAAGAACTTAATCAAATAAGTCTTACAATTACTTCTATATTAATTCATACTACAGCGCAGTATATAACAAATCAATTAAATCCTCATCATCCTTTAGAGATACACTTGTTGTAATTTCGTTCATTAATTTATTATCCTCTTCCAACCTAACTGCACCTGACGAAGATTCATAAAAATCTGAAACCTCTGCTACATCATAAATTTCTCTCGCTTCATTTTCAATAAACTCCTCCTCCATTTCTAAATCTATCAATAATAAATCATCTGCAGATTTTGTATCAAATCCAAATTTTGACGCTGCACTTTTCCCTTCACTGGTTGATGATGGTCTAAATTTGACTGACTTATCTTTAACTTTAATATTTGAAGGAGATAGCACTAAAACAGAAGATTGTTTAGCTTCATCTTTATCTGTAGCTTTTTGATTTTGGACAATTTCTGTTTCGTTACTTTCAGCAGTAATTTCCTCTACCTCCGTTTTTTCTCTCGTTAAGTCAAAGTCTTCTTCTTGAGTAGGAGTATCTTTTGAGTCTAGTTGAGCTATTTGAGTTTCATTTTTAGGAAATAACGCATCTTTACTTAAAAACAAACCAATAACTAATGCAACTGATGCAGCTATAGAAAGCCAAAATATTCCCTTACGTTGCTTCGTTTTTTCTTCTTTTTTAATTGGAACTACTTTAGCTGAATTAACCTTTTCAAATTCGGCAACTAAACTTTGTTTTATAGAAGCATCCGGCATTAATAATTCTTCTGAAGGAACTTCCTGCATGACTAACAAGAGGTTTCTCAGTTCGTTGTACTCAGCTTCGTTTGCAACAGCCCCTTGAACAATCTTAAGTTCTTCTTCAGACAACTCTTTAAAAGACTTATTTACCAAGTAATATTCTATGTCATTTTTATTAAACTCCATATTTTTAATTCAATTGAAATAATAAATAAAGTGAAACTGCAACAGGACTGAACTCTTGTAAGTTTGCACTTAACTTCTTTAATGTATAAAAAACACGAGATTTTACAGTTCCCTGAGAAACTCCTAAAACTTCAGCAATTTCTTTTAGACTTAACCCTTGTTTAAAACGCAAAATAAAAACCTCTTTATGATTAGCACTTAACTGATTTAACTCCTCCTTTAATCTATCATTAAACAATGCTTGATCCACTTTTCTAATTTGGTCATTATTACCGTCTGTACTCATTACGTTTTCATCTATATCATTATTCGATCCCTTTCTTACCTCTTGTTTTCTATATTCATTTTTACACATATTGTTGGCAATACTAAAAATCCATGTCTTAAATTTTAGCTTGCTGTTAAACAAATGAGGTTTGTGAATAATCTTCGTAAACAACTCTTGCATAAAATCTTCAGCCTTTAGCTTATCTTGCCACAGCATTTTATAAAAATAATTAAGCATAGGCTTACTGTACCGTTCGTAAACTTCGGTAAAAGCACGACTATCTCCTTTCACAACTTTATCCATTAGTTGCTCGTCTGAGTAGTCACTATATGCTTGTTTTACAACCTTCACTCTTTCAATTTAGTGGCTACTAGTTTTTCTTTTCTGTTGTATTTGGCTATTTTTAATATCAACTCCTTCAACTCTTCTTTTTTGACTTTTTGATTTGTTTCTGCGTAATGATTATGTAACTGAATTAAAGGAATTAAGTAATTAGCTAATACTTTTTTATGTTTTAAACTCTGAGGTTCAACGTTTATAAATCGTTTACTAAAATTTGTTTCCCAATTCTTTTTTATAGCTGCAACATTATTAATTGGTTGATCAGAGTACTTTAATACAACACCAACTAAATAAAGATTTTTATAAAGTTTTTTAATCAACTGTTTATTTACAGTAAGTCCTAAATAAATATTCTTAGAAGGGTTTTGAACTAAAATATTTTCTAATAATGTGATCCCATTATATTTCGACTTATAATTTAAACCGGCTTTTTTTAAGACTTTACTTTTATAAGATTTGTCTTGTAATAAATCTACATTTATAATGGTAACATCTTTTCTTACATTTTTAACATCTTGGTTTATCCAAACAGGGTAAGTATCGTCGTAACCATTGGTAAATAATATAGCATTTTGAGGTAGTGATGCTAAAACATTAAAGTTATACTCTAATAAATAATTTTCGACAGTTTTACTTTTATAGAGCTTCTCAGAAAATTCTTTACGATTTAGGTGTTGGTCATTCATTTCGTAATACGCCATAAAATCATCATACAACGCTACATTTTCTGGATAAATTTCATAGGCTTTTTGCAAATACGAGAATGCATTAGCATCTTTTACTTTAGTATTTAGATATGTATTATAATTATATTCAAATGTATTTTCAATATTTACATCTTTAAGCTCAATCGCTTCATCAGCTCTAATCGGAGAACTCGATTTTTTATTGACTTGATTTGCTTTCTCTTTCGATATGCTTTCTAATTCGAGGCTATTGTTTGGCAATCCTATATTAGAGTTGCTATTGTTAATCTCAGGATTACTTTGTCCAAACACTAAATTTAGCGTCAGTAAAAAAAATATTATTGTGGTTAATTTCATGTTTTCAAATCCTTAATTCGAATACTACTACCCGTAAAGATAAATAAAGTTCATTCTAAAGCTAAAAAAGTTTAAAAACTTAGTATGTGTAGGATTTATTATAAAAATCTTGACTAGAAACGATTAAAAGCTAACTTATATTAATTACTAAACCTTAACTTTGTTTAAAATATTAATAATACAATGCTTCTTAAGACTTTTTTGTTTTTAATTCTAACATTACTTTTTTTCTCTTGTCAGAACACTTTAGAAGAGCAAAACACTGAATTTCGTGAAAACTACTTTCAAGTAAAGGGATATGCACAAGGGACAACCTACTCTATTATTTATGAAGATGAACAAAAAAGAGATTTAACAATATCAATAGATTCTATTTTAAAAGCTTTTGATCAAGAACTATCTATTTATGTCGATTCTAGTATTATTTCAAAAGTAAATCGACTTGAAAAAGGAAATGGAATGAACTTAGCAAATGCGCCATTATTTATAGAATGTTTTCGATTAGCAAAAGAAGTTTATAAAAAAACAGATGAAGCTTTTAACCCTGCTATTTATCCTTTAGTAAAGTACTGGGGGTTTTTAAATTTTGAACAAGAAGACGAAGACCACCTGCAAACTGAAATAGACTCTTTATTGAATCTTATAGACTTTTCTAACGATGCTATTACATTAAACGAAAAAACTAAAACCATCATTAAACAAAAAACTTCCAACTTCGATTTTAATGCAATAGCACAAGGATATTCTGTAGATGTAGTTGCTGAATATTTAAACAACTTAGTAATAAAAAATTATATGGTCGAAATTGGTGGGGAATTGAAAACAAAAGGAATCAACAACAAAGGTAAAGTTTGGAAAATAGGAATTGATAAGCCCATAGATAATTCTAAACCAGGAGAAAGAGAATTTCAAATAATTGTAAAGATTGGAGACTTAGCTTTAGCAACCTCTGGAAATTACCGAAAATTTTACGAAAAAGATGGTATTAAGTATGCACACACCATAAATCCTAAAACAGGAAAGCCGGTCGAACATCAACTGTTAAGCACAACGGTAGTTACTCCAAATTGTGCATTAGCAGATGCTTATGCAACAGCATTTATGGTTATGGGAGTGGAAGGTACTAAAGCATTTTTAGAAAAAAATAAGGAATTGAAATTAGCCGTTTACCTCATTTATGGTGATAAAGAAAACGACTGGAGCACTTGGCAAACAAAGTCTTTTGATGCATTAATTGTAACTGAATAAGTACCAAAAGCATTCCCAAATAAATTAAACTTATATTTGCAGAATAATTACAAGATTATCTTCGCTAAATCTATGAAGATAAAATTACCATAAAACATATATATGTCATTCAAATCAT
>CALDTD010000031.1 GCA_937924345.1 uncultured Flavobacteriales bacterium
AATGTTTTTTTTTCCAATTGTGCATTTTAATTTCTAAAGATTATACAATAACTGGCTCAAAAGAATCTGCTGATATTTTAGAGTTTACATCAATAGTAAATGAGTTTCAAAGACAATTAAATGCATTAAAAAAAGATTACAGTCATCCAGACTCTGCTAAGGTGGCACAAATAAAACAACAAATTCTTTACAAAGAATTTACAGAAAAGAGAAACCGTTTTGTAGACACACACCTAAACTCACTTTCGTTGATGATTACAACATCTTACTTTAATCCTCAAGCAGAGTTAAATTGGTTTAAGAAAATAGAGCAAGCTTTTGCAAAATCAGTCCCTAACTCTAACTTTCATATGGCTATAAAAGCTCAAATACAACAAATAGAAGCTGCGACTAAACAGCAACAGCAAGCTCAACGTCCGCAACAAGATCAAAATATTGGAAAACAAGTTACTGAACTTAACTTTAAAGACCCAAGTGGCAAAGAAATTACAATGGAATCGCTTAAAGGAAAATATGTTTTAATGGATTTTTGGGCATCTTGGTGTAAACCGTGTCGTATGGAAAACCCTAACGTTGTAAACCTTTACAACAAATACAAAGAAAAAGGTTTTACCGTTTATAGCGTTTCACTAGATACAGATAAAAACCGTTGGATAAATGCAATACAACAAGATCAATTATCATGGCCAAACCATGTAAGTGATTTAAAAGGTTGGAAAACAGAAGCAACAAGAATTTATCAATTCAGAGGTATTCCTTATACAATGCTTGTAAATCCTGAAGGAAAAATTATTGCTACTAAGTTACGTGGAGCACAATTAGAAAACCAACTAAAAACCATTTACGGATTTTAAGTAAATGACTTACAATGAAGTTTTAGAAAAACTAAAGTATTACTGTGCTTACCAAGAGCGAGCACAAAGCGAAGTCTATCAAAAATTATGGGACTTTCAATTGGATGAAAACGAACGTAATAATATTATCGTAGCTTTAATTTCTGAAAATTACCTTAACGAAGAACGTTTTGCTGTAGCATTTGCTGAGGGAAAGTTTAGAATGAAAAAATGGGGCAAAACTAAAATTAAGCAAAAACTTAAAGAAAAAAAAGTCTCAACCTATTGTATAAACAAAGGTTTATTAGCTATAGAAGATGAAGAATATTTCTCAACCTTAGACTATCTTGTAGAAAATAAATTTAATTCCATTAAGGATTCTAATCTTTACAAAAAAAAAGTAAAAACTGTAAATTACTGCTACCAAAAAGGTTATGAGAGTGAACTAATTTGGGAATCAATAAACAGACTATTTTCAGAATAATAACTACCTTTAAACACAAGAGTAACAACAAAGCAAACTATGAAAGAAGCATATATAATTGACGCAATTAGAACACCTATTGGAAATTTTGGAGGAACCCTTGCTCCTGTAAGAACAGATGATTTAGGGGCTATTGTGATGAAGGAACTAATCAATAGAAACCCAACACTTAATCCATCAGAAATTGAAGATGTGTTGTTTGGTTGTGCCAATCAAGCAGGAGAAGACAATAGAAACGTTGCTAGAATGTCATCACTTTTAGCAGGATTACCATATACACTCGGAGGGGAAACTGTAAACCGTTTATGTGCTTCGGGTATGGCTTCTACTATAAATGCAAGTAGAGCAATAAAAATTGGAGATGGGGACCTTTACATATCTGGAGGTGTAGAAAATATGACAAGAGGACCTTGGGTTATTTCTAAAGTTTCTAAACCTTTTGGTAGAGATGCTCAAATGCATGATTCTAGTTTTGGGTGGCGATTTGTAAACCCGAAAATGAAAGAACTCTATGGCACAGATGGAATGGGACATACTGCAGAAAATTTAGTTGATCTTTTTAAAATAAGTAGAGAAGATCAAGACCAGTTTGCTTACTGGAGTCAAATGAAAGCAACAAAAGCGCAACAAAATGGAGTTTTTGAGCAAGAAATCGTTCCTGTAATTATTCCTCAACGAAAAAAGGAAGATTTAGTCTTCAAACAAGATGAATTTATCCGTCCATCAACAACTTTAGAAATATTAGGAAAGCTTAGACCAGCATTCAGAAAGGAAGGAGGAACAGTTACTGCTGGTAATGCTTCTGGTTTAAATGACGGAGCTGGAGCTTTATTAATTGCTTCTGAAGAAGCAGCAATTAGAAACGGATTGACACCAAAAGCAAGAATAGTTTCTTCAGCAGTTGCAGGAGTAGAACCAAGAATTATGGGGATTGGTCCTGTTATGGCTTCTCAAAAAGCACTAAAAAGAGCTGGATTAACATTAGACGACATAGATGTAATTGAGTTAAATGAAGCTTTTGCAGCGCAAAGTTTGGCTTGTACTAGGGAATTAGGTCTGGCGGATAACGATCCTAGAATTAACCCAAATGGTGGTGCTATAGCTATCGGTCATCCACTAGGAATGACAGGAGCAAGAATATTACAAACAGCTATGCTAGAATTACACCGCAAAAATAAGAAATATGCTTTGGTTACTATGTGTATTGGTGTTGGACAAGGGTATGCAACAATAATTGAAAGAGTTTAAACTAAAATGGAAGAATTTAAAACCAGACCGATTAGAGAAAACGAATTAACTTTAATTCGTTTTCTTTTAAAACACATTAAAACAGATGAAGAAAAATTTCCTATAAGTGAGACTGCCTTTGAGTACGAAGGTGGTAAAATGGGAAGTATTAACTTAGTAAACAAAAACCAAGGAGAATACAAAGGTGATATTGCTATAGCTCAATATATAGATAGTGATGGAATAATTGTAATGATTACTTTAACCATTGACCAAAATAATAACTTATTAGATTTAGACTTTTGGAAAACAAACTTTGAAAAGCTAGAGACTTATCCTACTCCAAACGATTTAATCTTTGAAAATTTTAAAGCAATACAGTAATAAGTTGCTTTAGCAAGACAAAATAATACTTTTGTAAATAAAAAACTGACCTTCATATAAATAATCAACTGTTTAAACGATAATTTTTAAATAATATAATAAATTTATTATAAATTTATATTATGAATAGTTTAAGATTATTGTGTATATTTTTACTTATTGTAATCGGGACAAATGCCCAAAACGTTGGTATAAATCAAGCTAACCCAACCAACTCATTACATATTACCCCTGTTAATATTGGAGATAACCCCCTTAGAGTTGATGGAATTCAAGCTTATACCGTTAATGAAGATTCATCTTTACTTGTTATAAATCCTAGTACTGGTGTTGTAAAATATATGAATGCTTCTGAACTAGCTAATTCAATAATTAGTAACTCTTTTATTACAAACCTCGGTGATTCTCTTATTAGTAACAGTAATTTTATCAATAATCTTGGCGACTCTTTATTTTTAAGTCAAAATTTTATCGATAGTTTAGTTTCTACCATATACAATAATGGAGATACATTACTATCAAATACAACTTTCATTACCAACTTAGGAGACACACTTTTAGGCAACGCTAACTTTGTTTCCAATCTTGGGGATTCTCTATTCTTAAACCAAAGTTTTATTGATAATCTAAATTCAAATATTTATGATAATGGAGACACCCTTCTTTACAATGCAGACTTTATTAATAACTTAAGAGACTCAATAGATACTGATGTTGATAGTGTAACTCTTGTAGGCACAACACTAACAATATTTGAGAATGGAAATAATGTTTCTGTCTCTCTTAATAATTTAGCCGACAATGATGCAGACCCAACTAATGAAATTCAGGCAATCTCTAAATCTGGTAATACGGTAACACTTAGCAATGGCGGTGGATCATTTATTGATGCTAATACTCAATTAACCGAAGCTCAAGTAGATGCTTTTGCTAATAATAACGGTTACCTTACTTCTTTTACCGAAGTTGATGGGTCAGTAACCAATGAAATTCAGACAATTTCTAAATCTGGAAATACGGTAACACTTAGCAATGGTGGTGGGTCATTTACTGATGCTAATACTCAATTAACTGAAGCGCAAGTAGATGCTTTTGCAAATAATAATGGATACCTAACCTCTTTTACCGAAGTTGATGGATCTACTACTAACGAGATTCAAAATCTAGGATTAAGTGGCAATACACTTTCAATTACAAATGGAAACAATATAAATTTAAGTGCATTTAATGGAGATATAACTGGTATAAATGCTGGAGCAGGATTAACTGGTGGAGGCACTTCTGGAACCCCTACAATTAATGCTGCTGCAAATAATGGTTTAATTGTAAATGCAGGAGCTGATAGGATACAATTAGGTGGTCCATTAACACAAAGTACTACAATTAACCAAGGCGCACATGCTATGACCTTTAACTTAAATGGAACTGGTGACTTTAATGTGAATGATAATGGAACTTTTAAATTTTCTGTCGTAGATAACGACCTAATTCTAATGGGAAATGACTCCTATTGGAGAGACGGTAGCACACTTGGAACAAACTTAATGTCTTTGATTGGAGACGGAAACGATGGAAGGTTGAGAATTTATGAAAATGGACTTACCTCTGTAGATTTAGATGCTAACTCTCAATTCATATTCAATGAGCAAGGACTAGATAGAGACTTCAGAGTTGAATCTGACGGAAATGCGAATATGCTAAGAGTTGATGCAAGTACCAATAGAGTTACTGTAGGAAGCGCTAATACTGCAGGTGTATTTAACGTAACAGGTAACTCTTATCATTCCGACGATATATACTTAAGAGATGGTGCGGTAAATACTGGTGATGTTTTAGTAAGAATGTTTGACTCTAACGATGATGGTGTAATTGATGTTTATCAAAATGGAATTACAAACCATAGAATTCATGGAAATGGAACTACGGTATTTAATGAGCAGGGACTCAGTTTAGATTTTAGAGTAGAATCGAATACAAATTCAGCTATGCTTTTTGTAGATGCAAGTGCTAATAGATTAGGTATTGGAACAACACTACCAACAAGAACATTAGATGTAAATGGTAACGCTAGAATTAGAACAATAGCTACTACAACTTCTACAACAGTAACACCTCTTTATTCTGACGCTAATGGAAATATTTTTAAGAAGTCTGCAAATATAGGAACTGGACCAAAGTTCATTTCGCCCAGGACAGTTCGAAACTCTGGGGCTGCTATGAGTACTTATGTAACTTATAATGCTAGTACAGCATTACCTGCTGGGGCCACTGCTGCTATATTGGATTATCAATATGCTATTAGTGGCCCAGACGGTGGGGATGTCGATGCACATGTTTTTTTAAGAAGAGATGCCTCGGGATCAGCTTATATTATGACAAGAGGGAGAGCTGCGGGAGATGCTGATTCGGCAGCTGGAGGAGGACAAGCAGTTGTACCTATATCTGCGTCAAGAACATTTCAATATTGGGTACAAACACCTGGATTCAATCAAGGTCTAGTGATAAGACTAATTGGTTATTATTAAACTTTGTATTAAAAACTAAAGTTTAAGAAAACTGATTATCCGTAAAGCTACAAGTATAAATAAGAATGGTTATATTTTTGAAGCAACCAGTTCTAGAAAAAGTGATGATGATAACAATCATAATTATGGAGGATTAATTTATGCTTATAATACTACATCAGTAAGGTTATTGGCACCAGACAGGAATAATGACAACTCTAATGGTAGAATAATTTTAGTAAGAGAAGGTTGGGGTGGAGAAAGCTTTACACAAGTGTCTCAAACAGCTCAAGTCAGAGTTTTATGTTGGAGATAAAATAAATTTCATATTCGTTCAAATTATTAAAAAAGCCTAATTGTTTTCTTTAACAATTAAGATTTTTTTTAACCATACCGCAACTTTTTGCATAATTTGTGCTATACTACAGAACAAATGTTACAAATAGAATGAAAATTTATACTTTAATTATTTTACTAGGCCTATTTTTTTCTCAATCATTTAGCCAAAAAATGATGCTTTCTTCCGAGGAGCGCGCATACTTATACCACGTAGTTGAAAAGAGCCCAACACTAGAGCGAAATATTGGTGATTTACTAAACTATAGTGGAGACACTGTTTATTTTAAGTTTAAAGAAAATAGAAAGTTAGATTCTATTGTTGATTTTGATTCGATTGAGCAAAAAATAATTTATGAGCCTTCACTTTTGAATATAAACAGCTATGAATTTGAAAATGTGGAAAATGGACTGATAGCAGAACTAGCTTCTAAACTAGCTTTACAATCACTATACAGGGAGTTAAAACGAAAAGATGAGATAAAAATTGAAGGTATTTCGAACCAAGTATATCTTCTTTTTCTAAAAAAGCTAACAGATGAACTACCAAGCAAAGCGATAAGGTCTAGAAATAATAAGAATGAACCTATACCAAAAGTAATTGAACTATTAGACCCTAATCTTTCTTTTTTTGAAAGAGCAAATCAGTTAAAAGAATTAGACAATTTTAAACTCGTTGAACAGCAAAAAATAATGAATGCTATTTTTAAAGCTACGCAACTTTACATTCAAGAAAAGGGGAAAGAATATTATAAAAAAATTGGAGGACAAGGAGAGTTTTACAATTATTTGCAAGCTGTTGGTGATGGCAGTTCCACATCAGGGTTGTTAGCTGAACGAGAACTTATAAGAGAAGGTAAAAAAGCTATTGGAAAACCAAAGGGAATTGGACTTTTTACTTATGAAACAAGTTTTAAAACATTAAAAAAGAATAAACAAGTATTATCGCCTAAACAATCCGTCCAAAATGAATTTAAAGGAATAGAAAAAGACCTGACAAACATTCATTTTGGTATGTGGGGGTTCAATAAAAAGTTACAAACTACTGTTATTATTCGAAATAAAGATTCTGTATATCTGCTTTACGCATCAAAAATAAATAAAGAGCTTACCCCAGATACAACGTTTGGAGCAGGAAGCACTATACATGGTATTACATATAAACTTGAGGAGAAAAGCATTCCAGAATTGGACGAAGCAATAAATGGAAAAACAGGACTAAAGTTTAAGCTAGAAGAAGCAAAAAAAGCGAAAGATTTAAACCTATTAAAAATTAAACAAACCGAATATGAATTAAAATCCGGTTCTCAAAAAAATCATAAACTAAAGAAGAAAAATAAAATTGTGACTCGAGAAAATGGTGGAGCAATGGTTGCAAATACTAGAGGGGAGATAAAAAGATTACAAAATAAATTAGCCAATTTAATAAATAGACAATCCCAAATAGAAAAAATATTAGCAACAGCAGAAGCGGACCTAAAAGAAGAAGAAGCAAGAATGCAGCGTTTTAGAGCTAGACTCGCAGAGTTAAAAAGCTTTACAGATGGAAAACAATTAACCTATAATAGATTTGGATACTTATACACTTTTGAGGACGGGTGCACCTTTAACAGCTATACTCAAAACTTTAAAATCCCAAAAGATTTAAATATTAAAGACTTTTCTGTAAGACTGGTTACAATTGGACCAAATGCTATGAGCGAACGCGTAGATGAAATCCAATTACTTACAACAGTAACCAGAGGGATACCAGAAGATATAATCCCTAGAACTTTTGACTTATCGTTTAATGATGTTTTTAAAACAGATCAATATATTTTAAAAGATTTCTATATAGATGAGACAGAGCGGTTTGAACTTAGTAAGTTACTCTACCAATCTTTAAATTTAAAAAAATCAATACAGTTTAATATAAATGGAAATGGGGTTGGAAAACTAGAAAAAGGAGAAATTATTCCAAGTAATGAAAAAGAGTTAGAAGCATACCCTGGCGAAACTAAAGAAGAACGAGAACTAGCCAAACAAACTAAAACCTTTAAAGAACTTAGAAGTACTTCATTAAATATGTTAGAAACTGAGGAGCATATTGTCTTAAGAATAGAAAGTTTTACAGATCCAGTAAAATCTAATTTTTCTAAACGAAATATTACTGTACAACCTTTGAAAGAAAAATATAAAATATCCGAAAACCAATTATTAAGTGCGTTTAGAAGCTACACAGTTTTAGAAAAATTCTACGGAGAATTATTAAGAGCTGCTTATTTTAACTTTGAAGGAAATGAAAAAATTAAATTACTAAATTCAGTAAAAAAAGCTTTCGAAAAGTCTTCGATTAAAACTGGAAGTACAAAAATAAACACGAAAGAAATAGAAGCACTATTACATTTGGAATCTTCTTATTACGAAATTAAAATGGAGCAATTCAAAGACGAAGAAGAAAAAATAAAAACGTTATTAAGTTTTTAAACAGTAGGTAACCATATAGTAAACGTACTGCCTTCATTTTTTTTACTTTCAACGCTCACTTTACCTTTATGCTGCTCTATAACGTATTTGACATAGAATAAACCTATTCCAAAACCTTTAACGTCGTGAACACTTCCTTTAGGCACACGATAAAACTTTTCAAACACATGTGACATCTGTTCATTTGTCATTCCTATTCCGTCATCGCTAATAGAAATTGAAATTCCATTTTTATCGTTCTCAGTAAATATCGAAATTAAAGGTTGCTCTTTAGAGTATTTAATTCCGTTATCAATTATGTTATGAATAATATTCGTAATATGAACTTCATCAGCATAAATCATAAAATTTTCTGCTTCTAAATCGCAAGAAACATAACCTTCTAATTGTTGAACAACTACTTGATGTACTTTTGCTGCACTTGTTATAATTTTATGTAGGTCTAATTTTTTTAACGAAAGTTCTATCTTATTTTCTTCTAGCTTAGCAACTTGTAAAACTTTTTCTACTTGACTTTCTAAACGGTTATTTTCGGTTTTTATAATTGATGCAAATTGCTTTATTCTTTCGGAATTATTATTAGAACTAGAGTTTAGTAGAACATCACTAGACAGTTTAATTGTAGCTATTGGTGTCTTTAATTCATGCGTCATATTATTTATGAAATCTGTTTTTACTTCCGATAATTTTTTTTGCCTTAGTATAACAATAATTGCATAACCCATAATAATCATTGTGAGAAGTATAGCAAACGTAGAAAGAAACAAAGATCTTGGGAAAGCAGCTTTTTCGCTTAAATAAGTTTTCTCTTTTGGAAAATAAACACCAAAATAATGCCCATCATGATCCCATTTTTCAATTATAGAAGAATGCTCAAAACTTGAATTTTTATCTTGACTTAAGTCTACATATTGATCGAAAATAATTGAATCCGTAAAACAATCATATATGCCATATTCAAACACTTTCTTAATATTATAAGCTTTAAACTCTTCCACTAATAAATTCCTTAATAAATCAGGATTTAATGTATCATAAAAACTTGCTACAAAATATTCGTCTGTTATTTGTTTAACAGGATCTAGGTATAATTCAGGACTTTCATTACTTAAAGATAATAGCCTGTCCCTAACGTTTACAAGTGCTAACGTAACTTTTGTATCAAAAAGCTCTTTGCTTTGTTTTTGATTCTTTTCTTGAATCTCAATTAGATTCTCTTGGAAAACTGAATCTTTTTGAATCCAGTAAAACTGATTTATTACTAATAAAATAAGTGTTACCGTTGCTAATATAACAACTAATCTAATGTTTCTGGACTTCATATTATTACAACAAATTAACAAACAAAAATATAAAGACACAAGAGCAACAAAACTATTTAAGTGTTTTATAACTATTTTTGTTATGAAAAGAAAAGAAGGTTATGAAAAGTAGGATTCTAGGATTTGGGGCAATCATTATAATCGGTGCTATTGCAGCTACTTATATTTTAAAAAAACAACAAAATAAACGATTTGTACCTATTCTTAATCCCAATGAAATAAACCCATCGCTTGTAGATTCTTCGTTACAGGAAAAAGGAATTGGACATATCATTAGCCCTTTCAATTTAATTAATCAAGACGGAGAAGAAGTAAACCAATCAATTATAAAAGATAAAATTGTGATTACTGATTTCTTTTTTACTACTTGCCCATCTATTTGCCCTAGAATGACGAGTCAATTAAAACGTGTACATGACCATTTTATAGATAACGAAGCTGTAATTATACTTTCTCATACTGTTTGGCCCGAGGTAGATTCTGCAAATGTTTTAAAAGAATATTCAAAGTTATATGAAGCTAATAATAACCGCTGGCAATTCTTAACTGGTAATAAAGTACATCTATATGACCTTGCCAGAAAAAGTTATTTTGTAGCCCCAGCATTAGACGATACAAACTTTACACATGGTGGAGAAAATGATTTTGTACA
>CALDTD010000032.1 GCA_937924345.1 uncultured Flavobacteriales bacterium
TAATTGGCAAGAAAAAAACGTGGAAGTAGTATTTATTGCATTAGAAAATAACATAGAAGAATTTGTAAATTTTGTAAAGCCTTTTCCTTGGGTTTCATCATCCACATTTAAAGGTTGGGATGCAAAGGCCGCTAAAGATTATTTTATACACTCAACCCCTACTCTAATCATGGTGGATCAGAATAATAAAATTTTGAAAAAACCGATTTCAATTGAGCATGCAAATGCTTGGATTAACTATAACCTTTAAACTAAAAGTTATTTAGAAATTATACTCTATCTATTTTTTGTTACGTCATATACTTTTTTAGCCTCATTTTTTATGATTATCTTGTAAGAAATCTCAAATTTTGAGACTAATTCTTAGAAGATTTTAAACATGAAAAATATATTCACAACAACTTTACTATTATTTACTGTATTTGTTTCCATTGCTCAAATCCCAATTGGTTATTATGACGATGCTTATGGCAAAAATGGAGATGAATTAAGGTTAGCCTTATTTAATATCATAAAAGGGCATACATCTGTTTCTTACAGCAACCTTTGGCAGCGTTTTAATTCTACCGACAAAAAACCAGGAACAAATATAATTTGGGATATGTATACTGATAAACCAAATGGAACAAATACTATCAACTACATTTTCGGCTCAGATAAATCAACTGGGCATCATCCATCTGAAGGAAATGGTGGTTACAATAGAGAGCACTCTATGCCAAAATCTTGGTTTGATGATGATGCTCCACTTTTTACAGATTTATTTCATGTATATCCTACTGACGGTTTTGTGAATGGTAAACGTGGTAATTTGTCTTTTGGTGAAGTTGGTAACGCTACTTACACATCAAGTAATGGTTCAAAAGTAGGAACATGTAATTACCCTGGTTTTACAAGTACAAGAAGTAACCCTAAAGTATTTGAACCAATAGATGAGTATAAAGGAGATTTTGCAAGGTCATATTTTTATATGTTGACTCGCTATAGATTTCAAAAGTTTATTAGCAATGATAATGGGGTAAGTAATGATATGGTAATTGGAAATGGAGGTGTAAATGTAGCACAATTTACACCTTGGGCAGAAAATATGTTAACGGAATGGGCAGCAAATGATCCAGTAAGTCAGAAAGAAATAGATCGAAATAATGCTGTTTATCAAATACAAGGAAATCGTAATCCATACATAGATCGTCCAGAATATGCTGCAATGGTTTTTGGGCCGTTGGCAAGCATAAACAATTATGAAAGCTTATTGACTAAAGTTTGGTATGCTAATAACCAATTGACTGTTAATACAACTACTGAAAAAATAAAAGAGATTACAATTTTTAATATGCTAGGTAAACAAATCTTAACACAAACCTTTTCTGGTAAAGATGCCGTAATACAACTAGATATTCCTAAAGGTGTTTATTTAGCTAATTTAAATGGAGCAAAATCGAATACTGTAAAATTTATAGTTCAATAAATTATGGCTTTAACCGCTTCTAATCCTTTTAAAAAAGGAACTATTGCACCTCAATTTGAGTTATTAGATACTGTTTCTGATAAACTCTTGAGTTTAGATAATATCAAAGGTGAAAAAGGAACAGTTATCTTTTTTATTTGTAATCATTGTCCATTTGTAATACATATAAATTCGGAGTTAGTGCGTTTAGCGAACGATTACAAATTAAAAGGTATAAATTGTATTGCTATTAGTAGTAATGATATTCTAGAATATCCCCAAGATAGTCCAGAATTAATGAAAATAGTAGCTAAAAATAATAGCTATCCTTTCCCTTATCTATATGATGAATCTCAAACTATTGCCAAGGCATACCATGCAGCTTGTACACCAGACTTTTATTTATTTGATGAAAACTTAAAAGCTGTTTATCATGGTCAATTAGATGATTCTAGACCTGGAAATAATCTACCAGTAAATGGTAAAGATTTAAGAAACGCTATTGACTTCTTATTGACGAATAAAAAAAATACAGCGGTTCAAAAACCAAGTATTGGTTGTGGCATAAAGTGGAAGTAAATCTTAATCATTAATAATATGAGTAAAGAAATAGAACGTAAGTTTTTAGTTAATAATGAAGATATACAAGAGGTTTTAAATATTTCAGAATCCAAATATTGCGCACAAACTTATTTGAGTAAAGATGAATATAAAATAGTTCGCGTTCGTATTTTGGATGAAAAAGGTTTTTTAACAATAAAGAGTAAAGTCACAGGTATATCTAGAGATGAATTTGAATATGAAATTCCTTTTGAGGAGGCACAACAAATGATACGATTATTTGGTAAATCTGTCATCGAAAAAACACGCTATTTATATCCAATTGGAGAGCATACTTGGGAAATTGATGTTTTTGATGGACAAAATAAAGGACTAATCGTAGCAGAGATAGAGCTTGATAGTGAGAATGAAGTCTTTAAAAAACCTGCTTGGTTAACAAAAGAAGTAACTGGCGACCCTAAATATTACAACAGTAATTTACAGAGTAATCCTTTTCAAAGTTGGTAAAGTATATTACGCCTCTCTTAGATTAAAAAACTCTGTTTTACCGCAAGTTGTACAATTATAAATATCAACTGTTTTTAATTTAAAATCACT
>CALDTD010000033.1 GCA_937924345.1 uncultured Flavobacteriales bacterium
ACATTGTAAAACAAAAAAAGGGAAAGGATATTTACCTGCAGAAAATGGGAGTCCTGCAACTTGGCATGCGCCTGGTAAGTTTAATCCGAATACAGGAGAGCGACCAATAAGTACAAGGGAGTTTCCTAAAAAATATCAAGATGTTTTTGGAGAAGAGCTAGTAAAATTAGGAGAGCAGAACAAAAATATAGTTGCTATAACTCCAGCTATGATTAGTGGTTCTTCTTTACATTGGTTTAAGGAGGCATTCCCAAACCGTTTTTTTGATGTTGGAATTGCTGAACAACACGCAGTGACCTTTGCTGCAGGATTAGCTGCAAATGGGAAAATACCATTTTGTGTTATTTATTCTACCTTTTTACAAAGAGCTTACGATCAGGTTATTCACGATGTTGCCATTCAGAATTTGCCAGTTGTATTTTGTGTTGATAGAGCAGGCCTTGTAGGTGAAGATGGAACTACGCATCATGGAGTGTTTGATGTTTCTTTTTTACGAACACTTCCTAACTTAGTTATAATGTCTCCTCGAAACGAGCAAGAGCTTATCAATGCTATGCACTGGACGGTTAGAAATGCAAATCAACCAATAGTTATTCGTTATCCTAGAGGTAGAGGTGTCTTAGAAGAGTTATTACCTCATCAACAAATTACATTGGGACAGTCAGAACAATTAACAAAAGGGAAAAAAATAGCGATTATATCCGTTGGTAAAATGGCAGAACAAGTTTCAGAAGCTATTTTACAATTAAATGCAAACAAAGTTTTTCCTTCTCATTACGATTTACGTTTTATTAAGCCTTTAGATACTGTCTTGTTAGAAAAAATAAATGATAATTACAATCAATTAATTGTTGTTGAAGATGCTGCAATTGCAGGGGGAGCAGGAAGTGCTATATTAGAATATTTAGCTAGTATTAATGCACAATTAAAAGTTAAGCTTTTAGGAATAGGAGATGTATTTGTTGAGCATGGAAGTGTGGAGGAGTTATATCGAGAAGTTGGTTTAAGTGTCGATAAAATAGTTGAGCAAATTATTTCCTTAGCAGAATAGTAATCACCTTTAGAACCATTAACTTTCGAAGACAATTTAAAATACGTACTTTTGCGTGCAAATTAATTTTGTATGATTTACTCGATGACGGGTTTTGGTAAGGCGGAAAGCAATATCGGAACAAAAAAAGTAACGGTAGAAATAAAATCTGTTAACAGTAAGGCATTTGACTGCAATCTAAGAACGCCAAGCTTTTTTAGGGAAAAAGAAATGGAGGTTCGTTCTCTTTTATCAAGGGAATTGGTAAGAGGTAAAATAGAAATGAGTGTGCAATACACCAGTCTAGAGACCGAGCAAAAGCATTTCGTAAATAAAGGATTGGTTCAAAAATATTACGAAGATTTAATTTCAATTACAAACGAAGCGGAGTTATCTAATAAAGATAAAATAGATTTTTTATCTATTGTAATGAAAATGCCAGAGGTAATGCAGTCTCAAAAAGAAGCATTATCTAAAGAAGACGCTAAATCTTATATTGCTTTGGTAAAAGAGGCGATTACTCAATTTAATTCTTTTAGAATAGAAGAAGGAAAATCATTGCAAGACGATATTTTTTCAAATATTAATACGATTATTACGCTTTTAGAAAAAGTAGCTCCTTTCGAAGAAGAACGTATCGAAATTGTGAAGGAGCGCATACAGAAAAATTTAGCTTCATTGGTAGACAAGCCTAATATCGACGAAAATAGATTTCACCAAGAGTTAATTTATTACATCGAAAAATTAGATATTTCCGAAGAAAAAGTGAGGTTAAAAGCACATTGCGAACACTTTCTTAAAACTGCAGAAAGTAAAGAAATAGGTAAGGGTAAAAAACTTGGGTTTATTACTCAAGAAATAGGTAGAGAGGTAAATACT
Source organism: uncultured Flavobacteriales bacterium (assembly GCA_937924345.1). Taxonomy (GTDB): domain Bacteria; phylum Bacteroidota; class Bacteroidia; order Flavobacteriales_D; family Parvicellaceae; genus S010-51. The sequence continues at coordinate 1,910 of CALDTD010000033.1, forward strand.
TTAGGTTCTAAAGCAAATCATGCAGAAATGCAAAAGATAGTAGTGTTGATGAAGGATGCTTTAGAAAAAATTAAAGAACAAATATTAAACGTTTTGTAAAAAAATGTCAGTAACTAAAAAAAACAAAGCGGTAATATTTTCTGCACCATCAGGAGCAGGGAAAACAACAATAGTACATCACCTTTTGGAAGTGTTCGACGAGCTTGCATTCTCAATTTCAGCATGCAGTAGGCCACGAAGACATAACGAACGAAAGGGAAAAGATTATCATTTTTTATCGATAGAAAGTTTTAAAGCTAAAATAGCGAATGATGAGTTTGTAGAGTGGGAAGAAGTTTACAAAGACAACTTTTACGGAACACTAAAAGCAGAAGTAGAGCGTATTTGGGCAGAAGGTAAAACCGTTATTTTTGATGTAGATGTAGTTGGTGGGTTAAACTTAAAAAAATATTTTGGTGATAATGGCTTAGCTATTTTTGTAAAACCTCCTTCAATTCAACATTTAGAAGATCGTTTAAGAACCAGAGAAACAGAAACGGAAGCCTCTATCGGTAGAAGATTAGGCAAAGCAGAAAAAGAACTTAAAACTGCCGATCAGTTTGATTATATTTTGCTCAATGATCAATTAGAGCAAACGTTTCCAGAAGCAGAAAAAGTAATCAAAGCGTTTTTAGAAAGTTAAAAAAAATGAGTGACCAATTTGCAATAGACGTAAATAAATTAATTTGGGGAGAGAATAAGACTTTTTCTAAGCGAATTGGACTGTATTTTGGAACATTTAACCCTATACATATTGGCCATTTAATTATTGCAAATCATGTAGTGGAAAACACTCCATTAGATGAGGTGTGGTTTGTAGTTTCACCCCATAATCCGCATAAGAAAAAAGCAAGTTTACTGGCAGACCACCACCGGCTAAACCTAGTAAAAGAAGCAATAGAAGATAACGATAAATTACGCGCTTCTGATGTAGAGTTTAAGTTGTCACAACCCTCTTACACAGCAATCACATTGGTTTATTTGCAAGAACAATATCCAGAAAAGGAGTTTGCTCTAATTATGGGAGAAGACAATTTAAGATCGTTGCACAAGTGGAGAAATTATGAAGAGATAATTAAAAATCATAAAATAATTGTTTACCCTAGAAATAAAACCATTCAAGAAGAAGAGCTTGTTCCACCAACGGTAAAAAGTGCGCAGATTGCAATTTTAAAAGATGCTCCATTTATGGATATTTCGGCTAGTTTTATTCGTAAGGCGATAAAAGATGGAAAAAGTATCCGCTATTTAGTTGCGCAACCCGTTGCAAAGTATATCGACGAGATGAATTTCTATAAGTAAACTATTCGCTTCTATTTCAAAGCGTTAATTCTCCATTATTTAATTATATTCGTACTGTATGTTTAAGAATTTGACCAAATTTCAGAAAAGAATGATGCTGTTTTTAACAATAGCATTTATCATTAGTTTTATTTTAATTGGAGTGTTGTTAGCGGCACTAAAAATTATGGAGTTCCGATTAAATGGTATCGGAAACACTATGGAAGAAATGGCTGTGCAGCATATTATTACAGATGTAGAAGTAAACGAAGATATTCCGTTGAATTCAGCCATTTCGGTAACCGAAGAGTTAACTGTAAACATAGATATGTATATCGAAACAGAGATACCTTTTACAGCTATGATACCTGTTTCAGAAAAGATGATGGTTCCCATACGAATGGGAGTAAAAGACTATATAGAGCTAGATACATTAATTTGGGTAAAAGACCAGATAACAATTTTGGTAAACGATACAATACCGCTAGACCAAAAAATGAAAATGCCGATTTTTGGTAAACGCGGACCTTCTGTTCCAATACAATCTAAAATACCACTAAACCAAAGTTTATTAATCGATTTTGAAGAGCCGCTACCCGTACAAAGT
>CALDTD010000034.1 GCA_937924345.1 uncultured Flavobacteriales bacterium
CTAACCCAGTCATTGTATGTATTTGCTCTGTCAGCGCATTGGCTAACAAATGTAGGTGGCTCAGAACAATTAGGTAAATCAGCTAAAGCAGTGTTTTGTATGTTAATATCTGGAGAACCACTTCTTCTAGTTGTTACTCCATTAACAGTTACATCTAAATCCATTGTAGTAGAACCTGGAGCTGCCCCCCCATGCCAATGCTCTACCCAAAGTGTTAGTTCTCCTTGGCAACTCCCACAGTAAACAACCTGTACAGAATGTGCGAAAAGATTAGCTAAGCTTAGAAAAGCAAATAAACCTAAAACGATAATTTTTTTCAAATACATTTGTGTTAGCATTTATTCAAAAATAGGGATATTTAAATCACTAAATAAGAATTATTTGTTAAAATATAGACGATTTGTTAATAACCTCGGTTGCCTTGTTTATTTTAAAACAATCAATTTTTGACTAAAGGATTGTTTATAGTTTTTAAAAAAGATATTTGCAATATAAGTGCCAGAAGACAAAAAGTTTAAGTCTAATAATGCGTTCTTACTTTTTATTTCTTTGGTTTTAATTATTTTCCCTTCTAAGTTATAAATTTCAATTTTTTGTATTGGTTCATTATTTTTGAAAAGATAAATATTTCCTGTGTTAGCAACCGTTAATGTTTGTGTAAACTCTTCGTTTACGGTATTAAAAACTTCACAGTCTAAGACATAGTAATTAATAGTATCATTTGCCTTACAATTGTTAGAATCTATTACTTCCAAAAATAACTCTTCTTCTCCTTCTGAAGTAGGGTAGAGGTAGAAGTTTTCTGCTGTAACTCCATTTGACCAATTATAACTTTCAAAGCTATTACTTGAAGATATATAAATACTATCTTTAAGACAAATAGTATCAATAATAGGTAAAATTTCTACAAGAGGAAGAGAATTAAATTGTACAGAGATAGAGTCTGAAATACCTGCACATCCATTTGTGTCAGTTGCAGTAACAAGGTATACTCCACTTTCTTTAATTATAATATTTTGATTTTGTTCTCCGTTAGACCATTCGTAATTTTCAAATCCAGTTGAAGCAATTAAAATAACTGAGTCATTTTCGCAACGATTAAAGAAAAGCGTTGTATCTAATACTGAGTTTGGAGTAGGATTATTTACTGTGGTAATTGAAGTGGTATCTGAATAAACTTGACACTGATTAGTGTCTATCGCAGAAAACAAATATTGACCTGTTAAACTAACTGTTACCGCATTAGTACTCTCATTATTATTCCAAGTAATTGAAGTGAAATTTTCGTTCGTAAAAAGTATTGCTTCCCCTCCCATACAAAGTACAGTATCTCCTAATATAGAGATTGGATAGTTTAAAGTAGCAATAGGAAAAGAAACCGTATCTGAACTATATTCACATCCGAAACGATCTGTGACCAATAATGAATAGTTTGAAGAGTCTTTAATGTATATAGAGTCGATTACTTTCCCATTACTCCAATTAAAAGTTGAGTAACTAGTATCTATAAAAAGCAAAATAGAATCATTTTCGCAAACAGCTGTTCCAGAATTTTGTATAGAAATTATTTCTTTTGGTATAACTTTTATGATTAAAGTATCCGACCTTCCAGGGCACTGGTTAGCGTCTTTGGTTTTTAAAACATAATCTCCTGATTGAGTAATATTAATATTGTTTGTAGTATCACCATTAGACCAAAGATAATGTTCGAAACTATTTGTTGAGTTTACAGTTAAAGAGTCGCCTTGGCATAAGTTTATGATTCCACTTTCTGATAATATTGTTGGAAATAAAGGTTGACAGAGTTTGGTCCAATAGCCATCGAATAAATTACCCCCATGAAGTGTTTGATGACCATTTGTTGTTGCTAAATTTGTGAATGTTGAAGTCTGACCAGCTATTAAAATTTTGTTGCTTTTATTGATTGATAAGTCATTACCAAAATCATCACCATTTCCACCAAAGTAACTGGACCAAAGTAAACTCCCTGTATCTGAAAATTTTAAAATAAGGTTGTCAAATCCTCCTTTATTATTCATTTGGTAAGCCGAAGAGTCAATTGTAAAAGCATCCCCATTTGTAATTCCTAGAATCCAAATTAAGCTACTTTTAAATTCGATATCGATTAACTCATCATTACTTCCTCCATTAATATATGTTCCCCATTTTCGACTTCCAGCACTATCAAGTTTAACAAGAAAACCATCCCAGTTTGAAGTGTAAGTGCTTTGTAAACTATTTGAAGTTGCAATTCCAACTGTACTTCTTGTTTTTCCCACTATATAAATGTTTTCTAAAGAGTCAATCGCAATTCCATCGATTAAATCGTTGACTTCGCCTCCAAGGTAGGTTTTCCATTGTGTTTGAAACTGAGAATTTATTTTTAAGACAAAACCATCCAAGAAGCCTCCGTTTTGCTGTTGGTGAATTCCGTTGTTGTTAGAGTTTTCTGTATCATTTGTATAACCTCCTAAGTAAATATTACCTGTTTTAGAAATAGAAATAGACTCTCCTCTTGTATTAGAGCCTTTTATATAATAAGAATTATAAATAATGTTCCCTAGTGTATCAAAAACACCAAGAAAAGCATTTTCACTGCCGCTTAAATTACTTCTAAATGCGTTTGGCGTACAGGTTAAATCTGAACTTGCAGTATGACCAGTAACATACAATTTATTAGAGTCGTCAATACTTATTTTTGTAATTACCTCATGCCCATTGCCTCCGTAATATGTGCTCCAATTTAAAATTCCATTAGGTGAAAATTTAGCTATAAATGCGTCATCCCCGCTTTTTATAAATTGTTGATATGCTTCATTTGTTGCTATTCCTATTTGGCTAGTTGTTCCGCCTGTTAGATAAATATTATCATTAGAATCTAGCGCAGCAGAAAAACTTCTTTCTTGGTCTTCTCCTCCAAAATAAGTAGACCAGAGTCGTGTTCCTTCCTCATCGAAACAGGCAATAAAAGCGTCTTGAACGGTTAGTGTATTTTGGAAAGCACCAGTAGTGGCAATATTATTTGTACTTGCAGTATATCCCGATAAAATTGTTTGGTTTATTTTATTTGTAAGAATGGTTTTTGCGAAGTCTAAACCTGAACCGCCATAATAAGTCGAATATTCATTGCCATAAGCAATAGGGTCAATTACTAATGTTCTTTTCCTTTTTTGTGGTAAAAGGTATTGAATTCTATTATTAGCCGTGTTTAAAGTTATATCTACCTTGTTTTTTTTTCCGTTTTCGGTAATAAAATAAGAAGTAGGTATGCGCTCTATAATTTGGTTGTTTTTTGATGTAAAGTAGAGGTCTCTGTTTTTCTTAGAAACTTTAGCCCCTTTAACTTTTAAGTTTATTGATTTAAGAGCTATATTTTCCACAACATAATTATATTTTAATTTTCCATTATCAATAAAAAAGTCAATAGAAACACCTTCGTAAATATTATGATAACGAATAGAGGAATAGGTAGGGATATGACTATGTTTTTTGCCAGACTTAAATACATTTAACACCTCTTTTTGTTTATCTGTATTTACAATTTCTACAAGTGGGTTAGAATTATCAAACCAAACTTCAATTCGTTCAGCATTTGTTTTGGAAGAGTCTTGCTTATTGGGTTTGAATAGCTCATAAGCAAAATGATCATTGTAGAGGCTAACATTATAGCCCTTAAGTGATATTACATACTTTACATCACTGTTTTTTTTTCCATATTGGTCAACAATTTGTCCTTCGTTAGGTATAAAAAATGACGTTTGTGATGTTGTGCTAATACAACAAATACAGATTATTAAAATAGTTATGCAATTCTTAACTTTTGTCATTTACCCAAAAGGTACAAAAAACAGCTGTTATTTTAGTTTAGTATCTACTTTTTTCTGTGCGTTATCTAAAATTAAATCAGATTTTTGTTTTGCTTCACTTTCAATTTTTAAAGCTCTTTTTTCAGCTTCATCTTCTATTTTTTTGGCTCTTTTATTTGATTCTTCAGAAATTTTATTTCCTTTTTCATCAACACTTTTATTCAGTTCTTCTATCTTTTTATCGGTCTTTTCTTTCAGTTTTTCGGCCGCTTTTTCAGCTACTCTTTTTGCAATTGGGTTATCTGCCTGTTCAACAAATTTATCTGCTTCTGCATAGCTAGCATCTTTTTGCTTTTGAATTTCGGATTTGGCCTCGGTTTTTGCTTTTTCGGCTGCTTTATTCCCTTCTGCTCTTACTTTATCTGCTGCAGATTTTGCTTCAGCTCTAATCTTATCTGCTGCATCTTTGGCTTCGGCGTTAATTCTATCAGCTTGTAGTTTTGCTTGCGCCATTATTTTATCGGCTTCTGCGTGAAGTTTTTGTTTGGCTATTTCTTTTCCTTGGTCTGCAAGGTTTTCTGCTAAATCTTTCCCCTGATCTTTTAGATTAGAAGTTAACTTAGGATTTAATAATGTTCCACCAACATTAATATCTATAGGAATAAGATTGCCTAAATTTAATTCTACACCTTTTGAAGCAGCTTTTTCTAGTGCGTTAGTTAACAATGAATTCGCTTGTCCTCCTAGTTTTTCTCTTGGAATTTTCATTTTAATTAAATAATTCATTTCCTCGGTTAGAGATGTACTTCCAGCTATTTTAGTTTCAATACCCGCTAGTTGAACAGGGAACGTATCGATAATGACTTTTCCGTCTTTTAATTCATACAAAAATTTAAGATCTTTAAATTGTTGGTTTTTGATATCATTAATCTTTGTCAAGTTAGATAGCTTTTCTAACAATGGTAAATCTTTTATAGCGACCATATCTGTTACTAGGTCTCCAGATCCGGTTATACTTGAGTAAATAGGTTCAAAGTTTTGGTCTATATCTGTTTTTAACTTTAATTTTGTAGAAAATAATCCTTTGCAATATTTTGCAACAGGAGCTAATGTTTGAATTGTATTTAAATAATCAAAAGATTCTGAAATGCTTAAATTGTCTATGTCGTATTCAAAGTCTACATGCGCTTTTTGTTTAGAAACAGCTTCATAATCACCACTTACCTTTACTAAACCTCCTAAAATACCTAAAGAAACATTCTTCAGGGATGCAACTCCTTCTTTTAATTGAACTCCACCTTTCATAGTAGAAAGTTCAAGCCCATCATAAGCTAAACGATCTATTACAGCATTTAATTTAAAATCAATACTTTTCGGAATTGCTATAATTGCGGCTTGTGTAGTGTCTGTAACTGTTGCTTCTACCAAGTTTTCTTCATTTATACTAGTACTAGTATCTTCATACATTAATTCATCTAAATTAAAATTAGAAGACGTTACATCAAAACTACCCGATAGCACTTCATCTTTTAGATAATATTGCATATAATTGTCAATGCGACCTTTAGCATGTAAATCGCTTTTTCCAATTTTTGCATCAAAGTTTTGCAATGCTAGTTTATCTGACGAGAAAACGAAAAGCATAGAGTCTATTTTGGTATCATAAGCTAAATCTGGAGATTTATAGAGCATATCTTTTATTTTTAAATCTCCTTTAGCTTCAAACTGATCATATTGCTCTTTCTCAATAGAAGATAAAGCTCCTGCTAAGTGTATATCAGAAGTAATAATACCGTTATAAT
>CALDTD010000035.1 GCA_937924345.1 uncultured Flavobacteriales bacterium
ATTAATAATTCTCAAAACCTGTCTTCAACATTTCAAGTAAAATTTTCTCAAAAAGATAACTACGGATACCCTTCAGATGGATTTGCTATAGATAACATTGCTATAGAAATAGTAAACTGTCCGAAAGCACAAAATTTCATATTAGATTATCAAAATGAAGATAGTGTTATTCTTTCATGGGGAAATTCTACAAATCAAAACTGGAATATTCAATATGGACTGAAAGGTTTTCTACTTGGGGAAGGGAACACTATTCAAACTTCAAATTCTCAAGACACTATAACCCAATTAGATAATAACTCTATCTATGAATTTTATATTCAATCTAACTGTGGAAATAATGAATTAAGCTCTTGGGAAGGACCACTTACAGTTTATACAAAAATAAATAATGACAGTTCTTGTAATTCTATTTTTATAGAGCCAAACGGCAATCTTAACAAAACACATAATATTAACACAGGATTACAGTTTAGCGAAGCTTTTGTTTTAAACAATAGCCCAAAAAACACCATTTGGTTCAAAACTGTAGTGCCCAATTCTGGACATTTAGCAATTGAAACATGCAGTTCATTAATTAGTACAGAAATAGGCGCATATAGCAATCCCTCAAACTGCAGTGATTTAACAACATATAATGAACTAGCAATAGCTTCATTTTCATCAGCTTCAACGCAAAACGTTTGTCAGTCTCCAGGTAAAGCAGCAGTTGAACTTTGCAACCTAAATCCAGGCGACACTGTTCTTTTCTGGATTGGAAGTTATATTACATCAGTAGAAGGAGAAATTAATTTTTCAGTTTATGATTATTCAGTTTTAGAACAAGCTGGAACACCTATAAACAGTGATATAGAACTATGTAGTACAGACTCTCTTAATTTATTTAGCAACATACAGGGTTATAGTAAAAGTAATAACTGGAAGTGGGAGTATGCCCCCAACCCTAACTCTGTACAAAACGACTCTATTCTTATAAACGCTTTAACAACTTTTAGTTCTAGCCCAGTTTACTATATAGTTTCAAATATTTGTAATGCGGACACTACATCTTTTAACATTAGCGTAAGCGAGTCCAATTATGCAGGTAGTCCAATTTCTGGATTAGAATATTGTAATACCTCACCTATCTTTCTTTTTAATGGACTAACTGGCTTAGTAGAAACTGGAGGAGTTTGGTATAACTCAAACCAAGAACCTTTAAACAATTCTACATTTAACCCTAAAGAAGATAATTTTGGTTCTTATCAATTTAGCTATATTGTTGATAAAAACATATGTAAAGCTGACACTTCACACATAAACATAGAAGTACTTAATTGTACAAACATCACTGAATCACAAGTTCAGGGGTCTTTAATTTATCCAAATCCAACTACTGGAATAATTAATTTTAAGTCTAACGAACTGTCTAAAATTTTGATTTACAATATATCAGGAAAGCTTATAAAAAAACTAAATTATGAGAGTCTCAACCTACCCATCACAATTAACTTAACAAACTTAGCAAAGGGTTCTTACCTTTTTAGTGTTTTTAACAAAAAAAGCACAGAATATAGAAAAATAATAATTCAGTAACATTATTTTATTTAACATTAAAAAAAGCTTTTTAATCAATTATATTTTTGTTTATAAATAGCTTACATTTAACTTTACTGCTAAACTAAGATTAACCATGAAATTTATTATAAAATTATTATTTTTTATACTTTTTGTTTCTATTTCGACTGCACAATGTCCATCAGGACCTGGTACAAGTTGTGATGGAAGTGGAACTAGTCTAAACTTATATTGGGTCGGTACTGATGCATCAAATAATGGAAACTGGAACACACCTTGTTCTTGGAGAGTAGGCCATACTGGAGGTGTTGAACCTTGTCAAGCACCTAGATCAATCGACAATGTTTTTTTTACATCAGGTTCATTTTTCGGAAGCGGCGGAGCTTCAACTATAACTATTAATACACAAGCAAGATGTAACAATCTAACAATTGGAAACTCAGTAAACTCTTTAGCATCAACACCTACATTTTCTTTAAACAACCCTGGTTTTATGGAAGTTTATGGGAATTTCAACCTGATCACAAATATCAATTGGAATGTTGTCGGTGGAAATACATCTGGACCAGAACTTTTATTTAAATCAACAAAAACTGGTAACACAATAACAACTGCTGGACACATAATGGGTGCAATACAATTTGATGGAATTGGTGGAGAATGGGCTCTACAAGATGAATTTAATGCTGGTAGTTTAAACTTTGTATTCGGTCACTTAACAACATCTGACGGAGTCAACGACCACAACATGAATTTATTAACGTTTGATTCAGACGTACAATCAGGAGGCACAAACTTGAATAGAATCTTAGACTTAAACTCATCTACGGTTACGGTTTCGGGTGCAAGATCAAATGACAGGTACCCGTACAATACTACCAACGCGCCTACTGCACAATGGGAAGGAAGAGGTACAACACCAGCAAACTTTAATTTTAATGCTGGGACTTCTAAAATTATTTTTCCTCAAACCAATATTTTTATTCGATTAGGAGGAATGGACTATAATGTTATTACTCATACAGGAACTGGGCAATTATACGACCATTTTGGCCCTACCCCATGTAATATAGATACTTTAGAGACTAGTGGTAGACTTTTCTTTCATCACGAACATACTTTTAATGTTTTGAAAATAAATTCTATTGGTCAAGAACATAATTTCTTCAGACATCAAATAATTACTGGTGATTTGATTGCTTCAGGAAACTCATGTAACCCAACATCTTTTAGAAGTGAGTTCAATAGATTGTTAACAATGCCAGCTTCGGTATCAGCAGACC